>JAGHDA010000112.1 GCA_021160185.1 Verrucomicrobiota bacterium | reverse complement strand
GGGGGTGGCGAACGCCTCGGCTTCCGGCCCTGCCACGCCTTCGAAATCCGTCCAATGGGAAGGGCCGAAGAGGGCCGCGCGCCGGATCCGGCCGCGGCTTTGGGCCAGCAAGGCATAAGCGCTTGCCGCCACCGGTCCGGAGTAGATGTAGCCCGCATGGGGCGCGATCAAGGCCTTGGGTTCGGGGGCGGGCTCCCGGATTCGCGCGGCGGCCTTTTCCAGCATGCCGTCCACCAAGGCGGCCAGTTGCCGCGGATTGCCGGGATAGAACTTGTCCGCCTGCGTTGCGGGTCGAATGGTCATGGTGAATGCCTCCTTTCTCCTCGATCGGGTTTTTCTGTGAATTTCTGTGGAGCCGACGGCCGCCGCCACACGCCCGGAATGCGCGCGCCGCATTCGGGACACCGCCCCTCTTCGTCCAGCGCGTTCCGGGTGATGTGGAAGCCGTAGCGTTGGATCAGCGTCGCGCCGCAGCTTGGGCAGCGGGTGTTTTCCCATTCTCCAACCATCCCGGGCAGGTTGCCCGTGTAGACGAAGCGCAGCCCCTCTTCCACGCCGATCTGCGCCGCGCGGAGCGCGTCGCGAGCGCGGGTCGGGGGCGTGTTTGTCATCTTGTAATTGGGGAAAAACGCCGTTACGTGCCACGGGATATCCGGGCTGACGGAAACGAGAAACCGGGCCATGTCTCGCAGCTCCTCTTCGCTGTCGTTGAATCCGGGGACGAGCAGGGTAACCGCCTCGATCCACAGGCCCAGTTCGCGCGCCTTGCGGATGGTCTCCAGCACGGCGCGAAGCGAGCCGCCCAGTTTGCGGTAAGCGCGCTCGCTGAAGCTCTTGAGATCCACGTTGCACGCGTCCGTCACCGGCCGGAGGAATTCAAGGACTTCCGGAGTCCCGTGGCCGTTGGAAACCAGGGCGCAGAGCATGCCGGCTTCCTTGGCTTTTTGGAAAATTGCGGCGGCCCATTCGGCTGTGATGAGGGGCTCGTTGTAGCTGGAAACCACCAGTTGCGCTCCCGCCCGCTTGGCTCCGGCGACAAGCTCTTCAGGCGAGATTTCGCGGACTGAGTCTCCGGCGGCCGGATCGCGGAGGCTTTGGCTTGTGATCCAGTTCTGACAGAAGGGGCAGTGGAAGTTGCAGCCCAGCATGCCGAAGGTCAGCGTCTTCGCTCTGGGAAGGAGATGGTAAAAAGGCTTCTTCTCGATCGGATCCAACCCTACCCCGTTCACGTAGCCGAAAGGGACGCGCAAGCGGCCTTCCCGCACGAAGCGCACTTTGCAGACGCCCCGTTGTCCTTCGCTCAACAGACAGCGATGCGCGCAAGCCAGGCAGCGGATCTTGCCGTGCTCTTCGCGGGTCAGCCGCCCCGGAGCGGTCAGCCGGTCCAGCCTCGCCGCTAACGCCTTGTCGGCCGTCTCGTTTGATGGTTGGTTGGGTTGCATGGGGCGCCTCCGTTGTTTCGCGTTATTCGGACCTGCAAGTAACTTAGTTCATCAGGCGGGATTTCCCAAGAGTCGGCGCGCAGCGGAGCCGCCGTTTCTCGTCCAAGCCTGATCTGCTCGTCGCCTCAGCGGTTGCCTCCAAGTCACAGCCGCCGACGTAGGGAGCGCTCGTTGGGCGATAAGCCTTCGGCCTTTCCGGAACAGCGGTTGGGCGCTATAACCGGCGGCATGTCGGAGGAGTTGAGGGTCGGCGTGGTCGGCGTAGGCGCGCTAGGCGCCCGCCACGCGCGCATCTACGCCGAGTTGGCAAAGGCGGGCAAGGCGCGCTTCGCCGGAGTGTTCGACACGGAAGCGTCCCGGGCTCGCGAGACGGCCGCCCGATACGGAACGCGCGCGTTCGACTCGTTGGACGCCCTGATCGGCGAATGCCACGCCGTCAGCGTGGTGACGCCCACCCGCACCCACTACGAGATTGCCCGGAAGCTGTTGGAAGCGGACCGACACGTGCTTTTGGAAAAGCCGATGACGGACAACCGGGAGCAAGCCGAAGAGCTGGTGCGGCTGGCCTCGCGGTTGAATCTCGTCCTTCAGGTGGGCCATGTGGAACGGTTCAACCCGGTCTACCACTACCTGCGTCATCACGCCGCCGATCCGCGCTTCATCGAAGCGCATCGGCTTTCGCCCTATCCGGCGCGGAGCACGGACATCGGCGTGGTGCTGGACCTGATGATTCACGATCTGGACATCGTGTTGAACTTCGTGGATTCGCCTCTGGTTGGGCTGGACGCCGTGGGGGTTGGAGTGCTGAGCGACTCGGAAGACATCGCCAATGTGAGGCTGCGTTTCGCCAACGGATGCGCAGCTAATCTGACGGCCAGCCGCGTCAGCGCCGAGCGGATGCGGAAGATCCGCGTCTTCAGCGGCAAGCCCCGGCCCGCTTATATCTCGCTCGATTACATGGCCCAAAGCGGCTACATCTACCGCCTCGCCGAAGGGGAAGAAGAGGAGTCTTCTCTGGTCGAAAAACTGATCGGCGGCGGCCGGCGCAAGATCGTAAGCCGATTCGGCGATCGGCGGATCGTCCGCGAGCCCGCTCCGGTCTCGCCTCAGGAGCCATTGCGTCTGGAACTGGAGAGTTTCGTGGAGTGCGTGCGGCGGCACGGGAAGCCGGAAGTCTCGGGCGAAACCGCCAAACGCGCGTTGGATCTGGCGCTGGAGATCACCGAGGCGATCCGGCGGACTTCGCCGGGCCGTTTGGAAGATCTGACAGAGCCTCATCCATGATTCCACGCTGGAAACTGCCGATTCGCCGCATGGTGTTCGTCGCCGGCGAGCCGAGCGGCGATCGCCTTGCGGCGGCGCTGGCGCGCGAGCTGAAGGCGCGGCTCGAAGTCCTCCAACCCTTTCCACCGCAAATGCTCGGCGCGGGAGGCCCCCAAATGCGGGCGGCCGGGATCGAGCTTCTCGCCGAGATCACGGGCCACGCCGCTGTGGGATTCACCGACGTGTTGCGTCTTTACCGGCGTTATCGGGCGCTGCTCCGACGCCTGACGCGCCTGACGCGGGAACTTGCTCCGGATCTGCTTGTGCTGGTGGATTTCACCGGGTTCAATCGCCGCTTGGCCGCGGCCGTGCGAAAGGCTTTCGGCCCGCCGTCACAGCCGTTTCAGGCCCCGCGTCCGATGATTGTCCAGTACGTCTCGCCCCAGGTGTGGGCTTCACGGCCGGGACGCGCCCGACTTATGGCTCGTTGCGTGGATTTGCTTCTTTGCCTGTTTGCTTTTGAAAAGGGGTGGTACGCCGCGCGGACGCCGGAACTGCGCGTGGAATGGGTCGGACATCCGATTTGCGACGCTTTCCCTGAGGCGTGGCGCGCTTTGTTGGAAGGGCGCGCGCGCCCTCCTTGGGCGCGCCGAGAACCCCCCGACGCTCCGCCGTTGGTCTTGCTTCTGCCCGGCAGCCGCCCCCAGGAGATCAGGCGGCATTTGCCTGCGATGTTGGCCGCTGTTTCCCGCGCGGGCAGGCGCCGTCCACTGGAGGCGCGCGCGGCGGCGCCGACTCCGGAGATCCTGAGGCTTTGCGAGGAAACGGCCGCGGCATGGGGAGTGCGAATCGCCGGCGGTTCGGAAGAGGGCTTCGAAGCGGCGTTGCCCGGCGTTTCCGCCCCCGCGCGGTTCCGCCTCGGCGGGTTGGCCGAAATGCTGCCCGCCGCGGCGGCGGCCTTGGCTTCCACCGGGACGGTCACGCTCGAGTGCGCCCTGTTTGCGACGCCAACTGTCGCCATGTACAAGACTTCAGGGCTTACCTATGCGATCGGGCGGCGAATTGTCACTGTGCCGTTTATGGCTATGCCCAACATCCTGGCCGGAGGGGAAGTCTTTCCCGAGCTTATCCAAGCTGAAGCTACGCCGGAGAATCTGGCCGAGGCGCTGGAGGGGCAGCTTTCTCGTTTTGAGAGACGCGGTTCCGAAGAGTGGGAGAAATTCCTGAGAACGTTGCGGCCGGCGGCTGAGCAGCTTGGAGGGCCGGGCGCGGCGCGGCGGGCTGCGGACGCCCTCCTCCGCCGTTTCGGCGCCGCCTTGTAAAAGCCAAAGAGAACCCCGGCGGAGTCGCCGCCGGGGCTCGCGTTTTTTCCAAGGAGAGGTTGCCTTTACCGATAGCCGCCGTCCTTGGGGC
>JAGHDA010000058.1 GCA_021160185.1 Verrucomicrobiota bacterium | reverse complement strand
TTCTTCCACACCGCCTTGTGCGTCTTCCGGTCCACGCAGTGGAAGTGGCCGAAGGGGCCGATGATGAATACGAACCGATCCGTCACCGCCGGCGTGGTGCGCGCCCCGTCGTGGCTAAGCTTGCCGGGCGCGTCGTACTGGAAGCGCCACTTTTCCCGGCCGGTTTCAAGGTCGAAACACCGCAGCGCGTCGGCGCGATCCCCTACCCGGTCCATCAAAAAGACTTCCCCGTCTCGGATCGCCGCCGCGCCGTAGCCTTTGCCCACGCTCACGCGCCACAAGACCTTCGGCCCGCCCGCTGGCCAGGAGCGGATCAGGCCCTTCTCGGCGGAGGTCCCGTCTCCGCGCGGCCCCATGAACCAGGGCCATTCTTCAGCCCGCGCCAACACGCCCGCGCAGCAGGCAAGCGCCGTCGCGGCAAGGATCCCCCGATATGGTTTTACGATTCGCATATCCTGTTCCTTGAAGCATGGAACCCGTTCCGAGCGGTTGCAGTCAAGCGGCTCTTTTGCCGGCATGCCGGGTTTTGGCCTTGCCCTGCCGGGAGGGCAAACGGCCTCACCAACGGAGCTCGCAAGCGCCCTTCGGCAGATCGAAGCAAACGAGGCGCTCCGCTCCGCTCCGAACCCAGCAGCCGCTTCGCAGGGCGCGGGGGCCGGAGGCTTCCCGCAAGGTTTGCTCCCGCCCCCCGATCGCCAGCCTCGGCGGCCGGTCCGCGGGACCGGGAATGCGCAGCGTGAAATCCGGCGCGGCGAACGGCGCGCGCAGGCGGACGCCGCCGGGCGCGGGCTCCACAGCCGTCAGCTCCCGCGCCGCCCAGTAGCGGGCGATCTCGCTCAGTTTCATCCACAGCAGGTTGTCGTAGGCGGCCTCGAGGCGGCGCACGACTTCTTTGAAGATGTGGAAGCCCTTCTCCAGCCCGTTGAAGTAGAGCCCGGGCCAGTGGCAGACCATGATCGCCGGCTCGCCGCGCCGGATGACTTCCGGCAGCCGCCCGCTCCGTCCGTCCCGAGTGATGCAGCGGTCCGGGTCGCCCGCGCGCAATCCGTCCCAGCCGCCGAACCAGTCGCCGGTGCAGCCGATAATGGAAACCACGCACCGGGGATCATCGCTTGCCAGGCCGGAGGCGTATTCCACGCGCGGGGCGACGCTTCGCTCGTCGGTGAACAGGTGACGGAAGTAGTGGGGGATCTCCGCGCCGAACACCGCCCGGCACGCTTCCAGCGCGGCCTGGGCCAGTTGGGGCAGCGCCCGGCTCCCGAAGCCGCCCGGCGTGGTGATCCCTTCACACCGGATGCCGGCGTTTTTCAGAATCCCCAGCGCGAAGGCCATGTAGTTCGCCAGCTCGTCCGCGGACTTGCCGTCCGTCCAGCCCCAGTTTTCCATGAACCGGGGGCTGCGCTCCGGATACGGCCTGCCCGTGTCCGGGTTGATCACCCAGGTGTGGCTGACCATTTCGGGATGGAAATCCCAGTTGGGGCTGAGCAGCTCGCGGATCAGGCGAAGGCTCTCGACCAGCTCGCGATGCGACCAGCCGGGCAGATCCCGGTCCAGCCACCCCACGCAAGCGGGGTAGGGCACAAGGCTGTATTTGCCTTTCACGCCATGCTCGGCGCACCATTCCCCGAAGCGCCGCACAAACGCGTCGGGGATTTCCCGCGGCAACCGCCGCCAGTCCTGGCGGTATTGGTCCGGAAACACCTCGGCGAACTGGGGGATCCCGAAATGCGCCAGGTTCACCAGGCAGGTCGAATCGTCGATGATCAGGCTCACCGGCGCCCGGTTGCGGGGGTTGAGGATCCGGACCTTGTTCCACTGGCTGGGGCGTTCGCCCGCCTCCTGAGCGGCGAGCCGCGCCGCCGCCGCTCCGGCGGCCAGCGCGCCCGCGCCTGCGGCGGCCTTCTTGAGAAACTCGCGGCGAGTAGGCTTGTTCATGGGCTTCATTGTGCCGCCAGCCGACGAATCGGGCCACTCCAAACCCGCGCGCCGGCCCGGTCGCGAGCCTGAGGCCGCGCTTGCCCTCGCAGGAGCAGCCGCGCCTTCACTACGTTGAACTGGTCGCCGCGGTCGGAGATCTGCCACACCGTGGCGCCGTCGGCGCTCATCCACTTGGCGGGAAAAGTGTGCATCCAGGCGGGCCGGCCGGCGCTTGCGCCGTGCGGGTCGGGCGTGTAGGTCCACGGGGGCAAATCGTCTCCGTAGGCGACGACAGTCCAGGGGCCCCACGGCTCGGGCGCGTCGAACAAGCCCCACGCGCCCGACTCGCCGTGGTGGCGCACGGCCAGCAGGTAGCGCTTCAACGCCGGGGCGAAGACGCAGGTCACGCCCCATTCGGTTCCGTTGGGATCGGTGAAGACAGGCTTCATCTTCCGAATGTCTCGAGTCCAACGCGGCCTGCCCTCGGCGTTCAAGCCCGCGAAGAACTCGTAGGCCTTTCGCTGGGCCAGGCGCTCCTTGGGCGCGCGGAACAGTGCCAGGCCGTTCTTCCACGGCTTTTCGCTGTAGCCGTACACGTAGCCGTCGCGCGCGCCTTTGTAATCCGGGCCGAACTGGAGAATTCCCGGATCGGCGAACGCCGCCCCCGGCTCGTTGAACACCGGCCCGAGGTCTTTCCAGCTCATGCCCAGGTCGGTGGAGCGCCACAGACGGTTGTTCGTCCACACGCCTTGTTCCACCACGTAGAGGTAAATGGCCCTGCCTACGGCGATCACGCCGCCGCTTGTTTTGCCGAGGATCGGCTTCTGAGGCGAAAGGGGCTTGAAGCCGCCCCACACGTTCACCCCCCGCCAATGCGGCGGCGTCCCTTCGATCCGAGCCACGCCGAGGCTGGATCTGCCCTTCGAGTTCGTGCCGCCAAAGCCGCCTCCATCCCCCCAAGCCGCATAGAGGTTGCCGTCCCGAGTCCACGTCGCGCCGAACTGGTCGCTCCCTGGGGCCGCCTTGAACCAGGCGCTCCGGTCGAATCGGATCCCCGCGATCACGGGGCTGGGCGGGTAGGGCGCGCCGCGGCCCGCCGCGGCCGCCCGGCTCGGCGCGAAAGCCGCCAGGAAGGCCGTTCCCAAAGCCAACGCCGCTGTCCCGAGGGTTGTTGTTTTCATTGTTTCCCTCTTCTTTCGAGCTTCTTCGCCCGGCAAGCCGGCTGGAGCGCTCTTCTTTGTGTTATCAATCCTTTGTCCTTTTAGCTTGTTCAATGATCCTTTTAAAGAAATTCCCTTTGCTGTGAAGCCCTGCCTCCGCAACCACTCCAATCCGATTTTTCGGACAAGCTCTATGGACTTGCTCGACATCGACAGAAATTCAGCACGCGCCGATGTTCAGTCAACCTTCTTAGGGGACATTTTGATGAACTTTTTCACGGTGTCAAAGGGACGCTTGCCCATGTTTCTGTAACCCTGGTGCGGGCGCTCGTAATTGTAGTGTCTCAACCATCGGTCCATGTCTTTCTGCAGGGCCTTGACCGACTCGTAAAACTCCTTCCTGAAAGCCGGGCGCAAGAACTCGTCCAGAACCGTCCGGTTGAACCGCTCCACAAAACCGTTCGTCCTTGGCCGCCCCACCTTCGTCCTGCGGCGCTCGATGTCGTTCAAAGCCAGATACAACTGGTAAGGATGCCGATCCTCCCTTCCACAGTATTCCCGCCCGTTGTCGGTGAGGATAGCTTATCAGGGCCGCATGTTCCGGAAGCTTCGAGGTGTGGAGG
>JAGHDA010000060.1 GCA_021160185.1 Verrucomicrobiota bacterium | reverse complement strand
GAGTTTGATCTGATCGTCCAGTAGAAAGCGCTTCCCAACGATGAACGAGGAATCGCCGCGCCCCGCTTCTTCTCCCAAATCGGCTTTCCCTGAACCCCGCCCCGGCTTCCGCGCCGGCCTGGCGGTGTTGGTAGGCCGGACCAATGCCGGCAAATCAACCCTTCTCAACCGGCTGGTGGGGAGCAAGGTTTCCGTGGTCACCCCCAAGCCTCAAACGACCCGCGACCCCATCCACGGAATCGTCCACGCCCCGGAAGGACAGATTGTCTTCGTGGACACGCCGGGTTTTTTCAAAACCCATCCCAGCAAACTGGTTGAGACGCTTCACCGCCGCGCCCGGGAAGCCCTGCAAGGCGTGGACGTCGTGGTCCACGTGGTCGATCCCAGCCGCGCGGTCGGCCCTGAGGACGAATTGACCGTTCAGGCGCTTCGCGGCGCGGACAAGCCCCTCATCCTGTGCCTCAACAAATGCGACATTCCCGAACGGCCGGCGCTGGCGCATTGGAAGGCGCAGGCGGGCCGCTACGCCGAAACCGTGGAGACCTCGGGGTTGGAAGGACTCGGGATCGAGAAGCTCAAGCAGGCCATCCTCCGCCATTTGCCCGAAGGCCCCCCGCTTTATCCGGAGGATCAGGTCACCAACGCCGGCAAGGAATTTCTCATCGGCGAGTTGATCCGGGAAAAGGTCTACCTGATGACCGGCCAGGAGGTGCCCTACCGCACCGCGGTGGAGGTGGACCTGGTGCGGGAGCGGAGCGATCGGCGCGGCAACCCGCTCATCGAAATCAAGGCCGCCATTCTCGCCGCCAACGACCGTTACCAGCGGATGCTCATCGGCGCGGGCGGGCGCAAGATCAAGGAAATCGGCGCGGCGGCGCGGAAGGAGTTGGAGCAGGCGCTCGGCAAAAAGGTCTTTCTGGACTTGGACGTGATCGTGGACCGCAAGCTTCTCCTCTAAACCGACTTTCGGCCCGGCCGCCCCAGACGCGGCTGTTCCCGTTCGCTTTCCCCGGCGGAGGCGGTTCGGTCTTGGCCCGGCCGACCTCCGGAGGCAAGCTCAAGCTCGGGAAGCGTTTGAGGGAACCATGAAACGAGCCTCTCCGAGCCGATCGAAAAGCAGCCGCCGCGTCTTGATCCTGGGCGCGGGCTCCTTCGCCCACAGCCACGGAACGATCCTGCGGGAATGCGGAGCGGAGGCGCTCGTCTTGCTGACGAGGCCCATGGGGCGCTATCCGGCAAGCTTGGCGGGGCCTGTTTTCGAGCCGGAACGGGACGGAAGCTGGGAAAAAGCGATTCGGGAAGCCGATCCGGACTGGATCCTACCGATGTCAATTGACTGGATGCGTCGGCCCGAGGCGGGAATCCTCCTGGAACGTGGGATCTTCGCCCCTTCGCTGGAAGGAATGCGGCTGGAGCGGGACCGCGATTTCGCTCGCAGACTGTGCCGGCGCTGCGGCGTGCCCGCGCCTCGCGCCTACGTAGCCCGCAACCGGATCGAGGCCGAGCGCCTGCTCGAACGCCGGCCCATCGCCTGGGTGATCAAAAATCCGCTCTGTTCCCCCGAAAGCCCGGTCCACACCATCGTGTGCCGCTCGCCGGAGGAAACCGCCGCGTGGCTTCCGCACCTGGATTTCGCCGAGGGCGTGTTTCTTCAGGAATACATGGGCGCCGACGAAGCCGGCCATATCGCGTTGATCAGCGCGGGGCAAGTGTGGCCGCTCGCGACCAATCGGGAATACAAACGGAGCTTCGCCGCCGACCTGGGGCCGCTCGCCGGCGTGCCGCTGGGCGGCACAGTCGAGGCGGACCCCGAAGACCGCTACGGCTTGGCGCGCGCGTTGATCCGCCCTCTTCTGCCGTGGTTTCGGGAAACCGGCTTCCACGGCCCCGTCCAGGCCACCGCCGCCCGGCGGGGAGGCAAGTGGCGCCTGCTCGAATACAACGTGCGGCTGGGCGTGACCTCCGGACCGTTGATCCTGCGCATGCTGGAAAACCCCCTCGCGGTCCTGGAAGCGTGCGTGCGCGACCGACCGCCTCCGATCCGGTTCCGGAAGGAAGCCCGCGCGGGGGTTTCCGCAGCTTTGGTGGGATACGGATTCCCGTATCCCGAGGTCAAAACGCCCGCCTTTCCCGTGCGCCTGCTGGGCGAACCGCTGTGCGATGTGTGGTGGAACGAGGTCCGCCCGGATCCCTCCGGAAGGCTCACGGCCGAGGGACAGCGCCTGGCCGAGGTCTGCGCCACAGGGCCGAGCGCGGCGACGGCGCGGGGAAAAGTGTACGGAACTCTCTCGCGGATCGAGGTCCCGGGAAGCTATTATCGGCCGGACATCGGCCTCGACCGCGGGCCTTTGGAGGAAGACCGCGAGAGGGGCGATTGCGGGAATGAAGAGTAAATGCCTCAAAGTCCGACGCATCTGAATCGATTGGAGGAACCGCGTCTCCCCGGCTGGGACGCGGATCCCTCCCTGCCGCCGTTTCGAAAACGGGCGTGGGTGGAAGTGGACCTGGACGCTCTGGAAAACAACTTCCGCTTGATCCGCGCCCACCTGCCTCCTTCGGTCAAGTGGATCACTGTGCTGAAGGACGACGCCTACGGGCATGGCGCGGTTCCCGCGGCGCGGCTGGCCGCGAAGTGCGGGGCGGCGATGATCGCCGTAAGCAACCTGGAAGAGGCCCTTGCCCTGCGGCGGGAAGGGATCCAGACGCCGATCCTGATCTTCGGAGAGACGCACCCGGAGGAAGCGCCCTGTTACCTGGAGCACAATCTGCGCCCTTCGGTGACTACGTCGGAAGCCGGAGCCTGGTTCGATCGGGAGGCGCGCCGGCGCGGCGTGCGGCTTCCGGTTCACGTCAAGGTGGAAACCGGCATGGGTCGGTACGGCGTGAGGTGGACCGAAGCGATCGAGCTGTTCCGGAAACTGCGGGATCGGCCCGGGATCCTACTCGAGGGGGTCTACAGCCACTTCGCCCGTTCGGACGAGGCAGACAAGGAATTCGCCCGGCTTCAACTCTCCCGGTTCAAGGAAACGCTGGAGGCGGCCGCCCGGGAAGGAATGCGCTTCCCCCTTCGCCACATTTGCAACACCGGCGGCTTTCTCGACCTGCCCGAGGCGCATTTGGACGCGGTGCGCGTGGGCATTCTCCACACCGGCGTCTATCCGTCGGCTGTGTGCCGGCGCCTTCCCGGCCTTCGCCCGGCGATGTCGGTCAAGGCCCGGGTCGCCGCGATTCGCCAAATGGAGCCCGGAGACAATGTCGGCTACGGCTTGCGATACCAATGCCCTTCGCCGCGGCGGATCGCAGTCATTCCGGTCGGCTACGGCGACGGCTACCCGCGCGTGCGCAACGAAGGATGGGTGTTGATTCACGGCCGTCGCGCCCCGGTGGTCGGCGCCAACGCCATGGACGCTACGATGGTGGACGTGACGGACATCCCTGAAGCGCGGGTGTGGGGCGAGGCGACACTTCTGGGCAAACAGGGCGAAGAGGAGATCACCGCCCACGACATCGCCCGGTGGAAGGGGACGATTTCGTATGAAGTGCTTGTGGGATGGCGAGAGCGGCTGCCGCGAGTGTATGTGTCGGGGAAAAAGAACGCATGAAACTGATCTTTTCCGAAGCCGAAGCCGACTATGCGCACTACGTGTTCCCCTACGCTGTGTGGGCGGTTCCCGAACCCGGAGAGGAGCCGGCCGACTTCTTCGAGCGCGGCTTCCTGCCCGCCTCCAAGGATCTGGACCGGTTCTACCTTTGCCGCCACGTCCGGATCGACCTGCAACGGTTCGCGCCATCCTCGGAGAACCGCCGGGTCCTGCGCAAAGGCAAAGGCATCCGGGCCTCTCTGATCCCGCGGGAGCGCTTCGAATACACCGAAAAGAGGCGCCGCTTTTACAAAACCTATTGCGACATCCGCTTCGGCCGGGGCGTGATGCCCCTTTCCCGCCTCGACGCCCTCTTTCACGGACGAATTATCACGCATGTGATGCTGTTCGAAGACGAGGTCGCAGGCAAGGAAGTGGGCGCGGCCACGCTGTATCTCGATCCGCGGCGTCTGGGCTATTACTACTTCGCGTTTTACGACTTGGACTACTACAAACGCAACCTTGGCATTTATATGATGACCTACAGCGTGAACCATTTTGCCAAGGCCGGCTTCGGGCATTTGTACCTGGGATCGGTCTATTCGCGAAACGCGTTGTATAAGACGCAGTTCGAAGGGGCGGAATTTTTTAACGGCGTGCGCTGGTCCAACAACCTGCGGGAGTTGAAGTGCCTGTTGCAGCGCGGAGCTCAGAAACAGGACCACCACCTCTTGGAGAACGAAGATTACCTGCGCCGGTTCTACGGCGGGGGAGTGGAAAAGGCGGCGGAGAAAACGCCGTTTCGATGCCGCTGGGAGCCTTCAAAGGAGGGACAGAAATGAAGCGGCAAGTTGACAAGCGGGGTCTGCGGGCCGGCTCCGCCACAGCATGGGGCTTGGCGCTGGCGCTTTTTACGGAGGCCGCGGCGGCTCAAGAACCGCTTTCTCCGGGAGGACTGGAGGAAATCAGCGGCCGATTCCTCGGCGCGCGCATGGCCGCTTCGGTCGTTCTGGGCGGCAGCCAGGCCACTTTCGACGGCGCGTACCATTGGGATCGGCGGGACGCCGAGGCGGACATTTACAAAATCCCCTGGCGGATTGAGCTGAACGAGACAGATCCGTTTGCGCTGGGTTCAACCGGCCTGCGCGGCTCGTGGGTGCTGGAAGGGGCGGGCGGCTATCTTCAAGCCGAAGACTTCATGCGCCGAACCCCCCTGGAGGGGAACAAAACCTCCTACGACACCGTCGCCCTGGGCTTCGGCGGAGGCATGCGGATCTATTTCACCGAGGACATCAGCGTCTTGCCGTTGATCGACGCCATTTACGCTTACGCCACAAGCGATTTCGAGCCGCGGAACGAAGCGGGCAGAAAGATTGCCGCGCAGTTCCCTTCGGAATATCTTTCGTGGGAAACGCACCAGTGGACGGCGGCCCCCTCCCTGGAATTGCGGTATCGCCATTGGTTCGACTGGCTCAAGGTTCAATATACAGTCGGCTACGTGTTTTATCACACCGACCGCTTCACACGCTCTTCCAGGATCTCCGGTTTTCGCTCCGACGCCCACATGCTCAAGAACGAATTGGAGCTGGAGGTTCGGACCCCCTGGAAGATCCGCGGCATGCCGATTCACGCGGTTGGTTTCGCGAGCCGCTCCGAGTTTTTCGACGGCCTCGAAAGCGGACTTCTTGCGGACCATATGTATTCCAGCGGCGGGCGCGCGGTCCTCGATGTGTATGGCAAGATGTGGAAGGTCCAATACATAGGGCCGGCCGCGGCGTATTTCTGGGCGCCAAGCTTCACCGGCTGGACGGCGGGGATGGAGGTTGATTTCCTGTTCTGAGAGGAAGGCGGCCTTTCCGGAGGCGGCTATGAAGCAAACAGAAACCCAACCCCGTCCGCTGGCGCGCATGCGCGGGATTGCCAAGCGTTTCGGTCCGGTGACCGTGCTTCACGGCGTCGATCTGGACATCTATCCGGGCGAAGTTCTCGTGCTGGCGGGGGAAAACGGCGCGGGCAAGAGCACCCTGATCAAAATCCTGGGCGGGGTGTACAGCGATTACGAAGGGTCCATCGAGCTGGGCGGCCGGCTCGTGAGGCCGGCGACCCCGATCGAGGCGGCGCGCTTGGGAGTGGCCGTGATCTTCCAAGAGCTCTCCCTGGCGCCGACGATCAGCGTGGCGGACAACTTGTTTCTCGGCCGGCATCCCGGCCGAGCCGGCTTTGTGGACGCGCGGACGCAGCGTCGGGCGGCTTTGCGCGCGTTGGGCGAGCTTGGGGTGGAGATTGACCCGGACGCGCTCGTCGGCGAACTGCCGATGGCTCGGCAGCAACTGGTCGAGATAGCCAAGGCCCTCTCCCGCGACGCGCGGCTGATCGTGATGGACGAGCCCACCAGCGCCCTCAACCAGCCCGAAGTGGAGCGGCTTTTCCGGTTGATCGACCGACTCAAAGCCCAGAACCGCGGGATTGTGTACATCACCCACAAAATGGAGGAGATCGAGGTCGTGGCGGACCGGATCGCCGTGCTCCGGGACGGCCGTCTCATAGGCAGCGCCCCGGCGCGGGAACTGAGCCGGGAACGGCTCATCGAGTGGATGGTAGGCCGCCGCATGGACACGCAGTTCCCTCCGCCGACCGGCCGGCTGGGGGAGGAGCGGCTGCGGCTGGAGAAGATCTCCGTGCCGGATCCGCGCCGCCCGGGCCGATGGGCCGTTCGGGACGTTTCCCTTCAGGTTCGGGCGGGCGAGATCGTAGGGCTTGCCGGGCTGCAGGGCTCGGGCGTCAGCGAATTGCTTCAAGGAATTTTCGGGGCTTACGGCCGGCGCGTGGCCGGGCGGCTTTGGATTGACGGCAAACCGGCGCGGATCAGCTCCCCGCGCGCGTCCATCCGGAGGGGCATGGCATTGCTGACCAACGATCGGCAGGCGACCGGCCTGATTCCGCCAATGTCCGTGCTCGCCAACATCTGCCTGGCCGATTTGCCGCGGCTTTCGCCCGGAGGCTGGCGGCGGCCGCGGTTGGAAAAAGAGGCGGCCGAGCGGCGGGCCCGGGAGACGGCGCTTCGCGCCCCGTCGCTGGAAATGGAGGCGCGACAGCTTTCCGGGGGCAACCAGCAAAAGGTGGTTCTGGCCAAATGGCTCCAGACCGAACCGAAAGCGCTGCTCCTGGACGAGCCCACGCGGGGGATCGACGTCGGGGCAAAGCGCGAAATTTATCTCTTGCTCCGGCGTCTGGCGGCCGAGGGCATTGGGATCCTTTTGATCACCTCGGAGCTGCCTGAGCTGATCGGCTTGAGCGACCGCGCGCTCGTGTTTCATCGAGGCGAAGTGCGGGCGGAGCTGGACAAAGAGCAACTGGACCCAAACCGCATCCTGGCGGCGGCAATGGGCGCTGAAGAGACGGAGGGCCGCTCATGCGCGAAGAATTGAAGGAGAGAAACACAACCGGCTTCCTGCGCTGGGACGCGCCGGCGACGCGCGCCTTGGCGGCGCTGCTCCTGGTGCTGCTCTTGGGCTGCGCGTTCAACGCGGACGGGGCGTTCTTCAAGCTGGGCACCCACCGGGACACGCTCCGCCAGGCTTCCGTGTACGGCATCCTGGCTTGCGGGATGACGTTGGTGATCATCGCCGCCGGGATCGACCTGGCGGTGGGCAGCGTGCTGGCGCTCTCGGCGGTGTGCTTTTCGCTTTGGAGCATTCATTGGGGCTGGTCGCCGTGGCTCGCCATTCCCGCGTGCCTGCTCGTAGGCGCGGCCTGCGGCGGCCTCGCCGGCGCGGTCCACGCGGTGTTCCGGATCCAGCCGTTCATCGCCACCCTGGCCATGATGGTCTTCGCCCGCGGCCTGGCAAAGACGGTCTCAGGGGGGATGAAGGTTTCCACCGCCGTGCCGAACCCGGACGGAACTTTCACGTTCGTGAGCGTGCCCGCTATCTTCCGAGCCATCGACAGCCGCATCCTGGGCGGCAACCTCTCCACCGTAACGGTCATTTTCCTCCTGTGCTGGCTGGCGGCGTGGGTGGCTCTCACCCGCCACCGTTGGGGGCGCTACCTCTTCGCCATCGGCGGCAACGAAGAAGCGGCGCGCCTCTCCGGCGTGCCGGTGGTCCGGGCCAAGATCTTCGCCTACATGGCTTCCGGATTGTTCGCCGCCGTGGCCGGAATTTGCCAGGCCGCCCAGGAGCAGCAGGGCGATCCGGAGGCCGGGATGGGGTATGAGCTGACCGCCATCGCTATCGTCGTGATCGGCGGAACCAACTTGATGGGCGGCCGCGGCGGAATGGGGCTGACCCTGTTGGGCACGCTGACCATCGGCTACCTGGACAAGATCTTGAGCATCAACGCCGTGCCGGAGGCCAGCCGCCTGATGCTCACCGGAGCGATCATCATCGCGGCGGTTTTGGCGCAACGAAGGAGGCAGTAAAGAGGCCCTCGCCCTTCGCGACTCGGCCGCAGGAGAAACTCGGCGATTCCTAAAACGAGGCCGGGCGCCCACCGCTCAGGGACAAAGAACGACGCGCCGGTGGGTTCTCCCAGGCTTGAAAGCGCCATGCCCGGGAAGAAAAGAGCAACCGCGCTTGCGCCCGGCCGCGGAATTGGCACAATCCAAGCGGACTTTCCATCCACGAAGAACGAGATGGACGCGGCAAAGACCAGTCCGCAAAAACCGAGCGAGCGCGAGCTTCGGGCGTTGGTGACGTTGTTGGAAGACGACGATCCGATCGTCTACCGCGCCGTGCGAAGCCGGCTTTTGAGTTTCGGCGCGCCCATTCTCCACAGGCTCGAACCCTACCTGGCCGATCCGGATCCCCGAATTCGCCGTCGCTGCCGAGCAGTCGCAATCCGGATCCGGCGGGAAGCGAACGACTCGCGCCTCCTTCAGTTCTGCCTCCGCTATGGAGAAAACCTGGATCTGGAGGAGGGCCTGCTCCTGCTGGCGCAAACCCGATTTCCGGACATCAACCCTCGGCTTTACCGGGAGCAGTTGGACGCCTTCGCCCGGGAACTGGCCGGCAGAATCGTGGAAGGCCCCTTCGCGTTGACCAGCCTGGCCGCAGTGAACGACTACCTCTTCTACGAACTGGGATTCCGCGGGGCGGATCTCTCCAAGGCGCAGCCCGCCGATTTCTACTTCAACCACGTAATGGACCGGCGCATCGGCGATCCGATCAATCTGTGCGCTCTCTATTGGTTGGTGGCGCAGCGCCTGCGCATGCCGGTGGTCGGCATCGGAATCCCCGGCTACTTTCTCTGCCGGTTTCAAACGGCCGCCGAGTCGGTCTACATCGATCCTTTCCACCAAGGCAGGCTCCTGACGCGGGCGGACTGCGTGCGCTATCTGCACAACGCCCATCGCGGTTTCCAGGAAGCCTTTCTGGCCCCGATCAGTCCGGGGCGGACGTTGCTGCGGGTTTGCGCAAATCTCTATCGCCTCTACGAGGAGCAAAAGCGCGCCGCTGAAGCGAAGCGCCTCCGCCGGTATATCGTCGCCCTGGCCAGGTGAGGCTTCGCCTCGAAGCAAAAAACTGAAAGAGGCTTTTTCGATGACATCAACCAACCCTTCCGGAGAAGCGACGGGGTTTCACAACCGGATCACCATCCGCGTCAAACTGAGCAACCGGCCCGGCACGTTGGCCCGGCTCATCCAGTGCATGGCCGATCATCAGGCCAATCTCGGCGCGATCGACATCGTCAAGGCCGGCGCCGAGTTTCTGGTGCGGGACATTACGGTCGACACCCGGGGCGAGG
>JAGHDA010000011.1 GCA_021160185.1 Verrucomicrobiota bacterium | reverse complement strand
GTCAGGATCAGTGATCACATCCGCCCCCACAATACCGCCTTCCTGGCCGGTATTGCGCAACCCCCAGGTCAATCCGTCCAGATAAGCCGAATCGGAGGGTTCCTGAGTGAGCCGGCGATACCAGTCCGGACTAACCGATCGGAAAAGACCGGAGCTTTTCAGCGCTTGGATGCGCCTGAGCAAAGCGGCCGCTTTCTCCCCGGAGCTTGCGCTTTGGAGAGCGAGCTCTCGATCAGGCTCCAGGACATACGCGCCGGGAAGGCCGCCCAGCGGCTTTTTGAGAGCGAGACCAGCAAGCCGCAGATCGGCGCGCACCGACGCCCGATCCGCCTGCGCCGGATCCTTGAACTGCGCCAGGATGCGCGTCGGGTGGGCTTTCCATCCGCCCAGATCGATCACCTCCGCGCCCAGCGCCGGCAGCGCCGCAACGCAAACCGCCGCAACCAGCTTGAGGATTCTATGCCTGACCCGATTCATCTTCGGCCTTTCACTGCCCACAGGCTAAAGTCTCATTGTCCCGGTTCGTAACTAACCCGGTAGTACTGAGCCCGCGCCGACTCGGGGATCGGGAGCTCGACGCTGACCTCTTCAATGTACGGCTCGGCGTGATCCACCGTCCGGACCACGGTCCACTCCCCGCTTACCGGATCATCGGAAGCCTCAACCTGATAACGCGTGTTGGCGGCGGCCCGCCACCGCACCCGAACCACGCCGTTTGTCGTCTCAATCCCCGTCATCCGCGCGCCGTCGAACGGATGGAGGTCAAAGCCGTTCGCAATGCCGTCTGCGTCCGAGTCGATGACAATGCTCGTCCGGAAAAGGCGGTTCACCCGCACCGTCCTGCCGTCGCTCAACACCACATCCACGCCGCTGTTCGGCCCGACATAATTCACGTAGACCAGCCGTCCCGGGAAGGCGTTGGTAAGCGCCGCCGGATTCATGTTGGCGTCGGCGAAGTAGACCGTTAGGTTAGGCTCGATGGCCAAGGCGTTTTGCAGGTCGTTCTGCGCCGTCGGCCCCGCCTCCAAGTAATCCACATACATGGCGTTCTGGGAGCCCGTTCCGGCGAGCACAATCTGCGCGTCGGCGGCCGGATTGATGGTCAGCTTCCCAAGCGCCGCGTTGTTCGTAAAGCCCGCCGGGTCAGGCCCCCGATCTTCGCCCGCCCATCGGGAGGTCACGGCCTGGAAGCGATCAGCGTTCAAGGTCACTGCCGTGCCCAAAAGGTCGCCCGCCGCCGGCTTTTGGAGCAGGTGGATCCCCTGGGAAGCTTCCATGGAGACATTCGCGTCGCCGCCGCTGTCGCGAAGCAGATCCGAAACATCCCACACAATCGCCCTGCCCGCCGTCAAGGAGACGTTCCTCAATTTGACTTCTTTCGCGGTCACCTGAATGTCCGAACCCGCCTCCACAGCGCCTCCATCCAGTTTCACATGGTCCGCCTCGATCTGGATCGGCCCCAGCTCGGGGATGATTGCGATCTGTCCGTCGAACTCATAAAGGCTCGCCGTCGCCAAATACCCGTTGTTTTCAAAGTCTTTCGTCCGGACGCGGAAGGCATGGGCCACGTTGGTGCCGCGATTGATCACGGCCTCATAGGGAATCGGGGCGTCCGCGCCGATCTGAGCCACACCCGGCGTCGCTATAATCCCGTTGTTGGTCAGATATAAAAGGTTGGGGAAATACTCGCGGCTCCAATCCCTAGAGCCGCCCCCGAAGGCGCTGATGTCGCCGATCGCAAACAGGGCGTTGGGCCCGACAGTCAACGACTCGGAGCCCACAAACAGGCTCTCTCGAATCCGGGTTGTGTCGTTCACAAACAGGTTTGTCGTGGCGGTGCGAAATCCGGCCAGGAACGTCGGATACCGCGTGCGCATCGCCGCGGCGTCTACGAACATCACATGAATGCCCACGTTGATCGTGTTCGTGGTGACGATGTTGGTGGGCGCCAGGTTGGTCACCGTGGTGGTTCCTCCCTGGCCGTCGTCGATATTGGTCGTCACCTCCACGTTGGTCACTGTGGTGACCTGCAAGTCCAGTCGGTTCGTCCACACTGCGCTCCATGCCTTGATTTCCCCGGCCAGGCGCTCCACCTCCGGAACCGCCAGGCTTTGAAGCCGAAGAGTTCCGTTGGTGGAGTTCAGGTTATAATAAAGACTCATTGCGTCGATCCCCGCGTCCTTGGAACTGACCAGATGATCGGCGCTAATATTGATATTGCCCTCGCCGCGAATCCGGGCGCGTTCGAGGTTGAGGTTCTTGGCCCGGATTTCCACTCGCCCATAGGTGTTGGTGGCGGAGGCCCCCGGAACCTCAGACGTCGCTTCGGCGATGTTCGTGATCAACGCGTCGATCGCCGCATAGATATTGGTCACCACGTCCGTTTGGTATCCGAGCGAGACCACTGTGTTGGTGAAAATGTTCGTCGTGGCGTCCACCACATTGGTGACATAATTGGTCGAAGAAGCCCCGCCGGGGTTGTAAATCAGCTCCGCCAGGTTGGATCGAAACACGGCGTTGGTCGGGAATCCCATCATAAACTCCGCCGGCGGATTCCGCGTCAGCTCATAGGGAGAGGCGCGAAACGGCATGCCTTGCGTGACGAAATTGGTGAGCACCGTGAAATTTGTCTCGGAGGCCAGCCGATCGATTAAGTAGATGGAAATCAAGTCGTCCGCGCCGTTGATCTGATTGGTGGCGACAGTGGCCAATTGCAGCGTGACCGTGTTGAAATAATTGGTGGGCTGGCTGCTGGGATAGAAGTTGACCTGCGCATGCGTGTTGGTGTCCTCCAACGCCACCAACACCACCTGGATGATCCAGTTCGTGGGGTCCACCCGGTTGGTGTAAACGAAAGAAGCCGGATCAGCGAGGAAGAAAGAAGTGGGTATGCAGTCGGTAAACATGCTGTTGGTGGTGCAATGGGTCGGCGCCATGGCGTTGAGCGAGCCCATGAAGCTGGTGATCAGGCCCGAAGAAGCAAAATGCGGATCCTGAACGTCCAGTCCCCAAGCGACGTCCATCACGCCTTCGTCCGGCCAATAGCCCCAATCGGCCGGATCGCCGATCATAATCTGGTAGCCGGAGCCGAAGATGATCGGCTGCACGCCTAAGGCTCCGCGGGAAAGATCCACGTCCTCCCCTACCAATTCCACCAAACCGTCGTGCTCGACGTTAAGAAGCCCCCGGTTGATGATTTTCTTCGCATGAATGCGCAGGGCCGCGGGTTGAAAGCTGACCGCGGTGACATTGGTGCCCGAGGACTGGAAACTCAACGCGCCGCCGGCGTCCACCGAAGCGCCCGCCGCGTTGTAAAACACCTCGGCGTTGGTCCGCGCACCGAAGTCATCCACCGTATCGAACAGGAAGCCCGGCACCGAACTCATCACTCCGAAGTTCGTGTAATACCGGGTGTTCATGAAGTCGTAAGCATCGCCGGGGCTGAAGACCCAAAACGCCCCGTAGTTTGCGAACGCCTCCGCGTCGATCTGAGGCGTGTTGGTGAGAGAGCCAAAGTTCTGATAAAGGGGCACCGTGTCAGCCCCGGCCCAAAGCGCGCCGGCTCCGCACAGCCCGCACAGGAAACTCGTCAGTTGCTTCTTCATAGCGCCCAGAAAACTTGCCCTTCGCGCGATCATGGGGTTGTTCCGCCGCCTGCGCCGATCACGCCGGTCGCGCCGCCGGTTCCAAAGTTGCCTTGTTGCTGGTCGCCATACCCGCCGCCGGCCGCCCCTCCCCCGGTCAGCAAAGCGGGCGGGGGCAGCCATGGGTTGACGTCCTCCTGATCAGCCCGCCCGCTCAGGATCAACTCCTCGATGGCTTTAATGCTGGCGCCTTTAGGATACGCCACCGGCTCATTCGTCGTTCCGTCAAAAGAGCCCCACCACAGCGCGAGGAAAGCGTCCTGCTCGCCGCCGCCGGCGTTGATCCACGCCCGGCCGATCTTGGAAAACGTAATGGTGAACGGCGGCTGAATGGTCCCCGGGCCGGCAAGGGCGGTGTTGCCGTTCAAGGCGTCGTTATTCACAAAAATGTTGGAAACCACCGTATACAACACAGGCTGGCCGGCCGTGTCCACTCCCAGGTCGCCGGCGGCAAAGAGCAAGTCCGGCCCCGCGCTCAACACGCGGTCAACCACTTGCTTGTAAAGCGCGCTGTTGGTGATGATGTAATCGGTATAACGATTCGTGACCGGGACCCAGGTTCCGAGCATCGAATCGTAATCCACCCGCACAAACTGAAGCTTGTCAATCCCCGGACGAATGCCCGTGAGCACCGGGGCCAGGCCGTTGGTGCCTCCGCCGATCACATTGGTGCCGCCCACCGCGTTGGTGTAGGCGGGCGGCCCCCACGGGCTGCCGCCGGACTCGCTGGTAAGAAGCGTGTTTTCTTCCTTGGCGCCCATCGGGGCAAGGACAGCGTTGGAAATGATGTTTTCGACGTTGTAATTGCCGAACCGGTAAAGATAGCGAAGAGCGGCCACATCGTCGCGGGTCAGGCCGGTGAAAAACAAACCTGGAGAACTTATAATCACGGCGCCCGGAGCGTCCACCGTGCCTCCGCCCATGTTCAGGGCGGAAACCGAGGTGACCGTCGGTTTGAGCGGATCCACAGGGATCTCGACCGCTTCATGGATTTCTGGGTTCTGCGAGATCAACACATTGCGGTAGGTGTAGAGGACGCCGTTGACGTAGGAAGAAGGCTCGAAGGTGATAGGGTCGAAATTGCGCTGCACCACGGTGTAAATCGGGCCCTGGGGAGGCGCGATATAGTTATAGAGGCACCATACGTACCGCTCGGCGGGCGCCACTCCCAAATGCTCCAGGAGAACGCCCAAAGCCCAGCTCTTGAGGTCTAAAAGATTCAGCGCGCCGGCGCGGTAGTTGAAACGGCGGCTGATCAAAGGGTACTCATGCAGATCGGCGCTCATCTCCGAGAAAGGCGGCAAGTCGTTGAACACCTGGATCGCTTTCTCGACTTCCTCCGCCCCTTTTTCGCCGTAGTAGCTCAGAAAGGATTCGTCGAAAGCATAAACGATCATAGGGACGTTGACCCGGTACTCCTCGCCCAGGTTCATCGGCCCCCCGATGTCTTGCGAGAGCTGGAAGCCGTGGATTTGCGTCTGCCAGGTGTCGAAGGGCCCCAACAGAGAGAAGGCGCGGGCCTGCCAGGCCGCGGCGGCCAAGGCCAGAGCGCCAATCCAGTTCAAGATCTTCCGGTGCATAAGCCTAACGAATTCTTACTATCCGGTAGTAACCGACCGCGCCGGGGTTGGAGACGATCATCGAGGCGGTCTTGCCCGCGGCGAACTGGGGATCTCCCACGTCGCGCCAATTTTTGAGATCGGTCGATTTCTGGAGGCGATAAACCGATCCGGGCGTCGCGTTCCACTCGGCCCGCAGCCCCTGAGCCGTCGGTTTCAAAGTAAGGCGCAAAACGCTGGCCGCGTCGGTGGGATCGGTGCCCGCGAGGAATTCAGCGCGGTTGGAAGCGCCGTCGCCGTCCGAGTCAGCGGTCGCCGCCGGCCATTGGCCGGGCTCAGCGCCCCAGAATCGGGCCTGCCAATCGTCCGGCAGTCCGTCGAAATTATCGTCCCACCCCCACGTCCTGGCCGAGGCCGCGTCTGACTTGGGCGAAATCCTGCCGTCTTTCAAGCGGTAGGCCACGCGGAAGCTGTGGCTGGTTCCCGGCGCCAGATCCTTTACGATAAGGTAACGCTCCGAGGTTTCCCTCGGCTCCGAGGACTCATCCTGAAACACCAGATACGCGTCCAGGCTTTCGATTCCGGAAAGGGCGGGCCAACTGACCAGGATGCGGCGCGCGTCGAGCACAACCGCCAGAGGGGCGTCGGGCTTGCGCAGCACATTGTCCGAGGCGAAACGCTGCCCGAACAGATCAAAGCCGGCAGGACCGCCCACAAACGAAGACCAGCAAACCAGAAACCGACTTTCGCCGTCGGAGGCCGCGGCTGGATAAATCTGCCTGCTGACCGTAGTGGCGTTCACGCGGAATTCGTCGCCGAGGGGGACGGCGTTCTCATCGACAAACCGACCGTAGATCCCTTCCCGCGAGCCGTCCTGGCCCATGCTTGTCCAGACCGCCAGAAGCCGGTCGCCAACCGCGGCCAACTGCGGGGCGAACTGATCCCACGAAC
Organism: Verrucomicrobiota bacterium; assembly: GCA_021160185.1. Taxonomy (GTDB): domain Bacteria; phylum Verrucomicrobiota; class Verrucomicrobiia; order Limisphaerales; family CAZBKV01; genus JAGHDA01. The sequence continues at coordinate 2,237 of JAGHDA010000011.1, read as the reverse complement.
GGTGTTGATTGAGAATCGTTTCTTTGTCCTGAAGCGGGCGGCCGTCGGCCTCATAGGTCCTCAAAGCCACATCCCATCGATTGGTAAAATTGTCCGGATTGCGGGCGCTCCAGGCGATAGCGAAGCGGCCGTCCTGAAACGCGGCAATGACAGGGTTGGCGCAGACGTTGGTTGCGGCGTTGACCCGCACATCGCCGCTGACCGGTTCGGCCTCGGCCGTGAAACGGCGGGCGACCACATCGACGCTGTTGAAAAAGCTCTGATTTTCGCTGATCCACACCGCCACGAAACCGCCGTCGCCCATCGCGGCCACCGCCGGATCCCGCTGGTTGTAGGCGGTGAAGACGTTGACGCGGAACTCGTCGCCCAAAGGCGCGCCTTCCGGGGAGAAAAGCCTCCCATACACCCCTTGAAGGCTGCCGTCTTGGCCCACGCTGCTCCAGATCACCGCCAGATTCCCGCCGGCAAGCTGAACCGCCGCCGGGCTCTTCTGGATTCCCTCGACCCGCTGGTTGACCCGAATCTCGTCGGTAAGGAATGTCCCGTCCGGTTTGAGAAGGCGCAGATAAACGTCCCGATCCAAAAGGTCCCCGCTTTCCCACGCCACGGCCAGGCCGCCGTCTTTCATCAGAACGGCCGCCGGATGCTCCTGGTCGCCTTGGATAGTCCGGTTGATCCGCGAGGTGGCCGAAGCCACGGGGGAAAACGTGGCGTCCAAGCGGCGCGCTCGGAGGCCCGAACCATCCCCGTCGGCGGCGTTGTCCTGCCACACCAGGTAGCCCCCTTGGCTATTAAGGACGAGCCTGGCGAAGACTTGGTCGCCGGCCATGCCCAACGTCATCGGGTATTCCCCGCCCAGCGGCGTGAATCCCTCAGCCGCCGCGCAGGAGAAAAAACCGGCCGCCGCCAACGCCAACGCAAGCCGCGTCGCGCGGGCGTTGAGCCTTCCTCCTCGTTGCGGAGCAGTCCTTCCCGATTCGGTGCTCATCATGCTCTCAAACCCTCGAAATTGCCGGTCTTGAGTCATCGCCTTCCCGATCTACGGGCGTCCGATCCCTTTTGCCGCCTTGGCGGTCGGCTCTCTCCGACCCGCCGCCCCTGCGCGTTCGGCGAGGCTTTCGCCGCTCCGCTGGGGCTCCCCCGGCCGCCCGGTTCGCTCACTGGGCGACGCTGCTTACCGTGTTGGTGCCTCCGGCCGGTCCAGTGGGAGCGAAGGGAACCTGGGCCGGGATTTTATTCGGATCGTAAGGCAGCTTGTTAGGATCGTTCACTCGGTTGCCGGCCGGATCGATAATGGTCGGCGTCACAAAAATAAGCAGATTCTTCTTCTGACTGTCCTTGCCCTCGGAGCGGAACAACCGGCCCACCAGGGGCAGATCGCCCAGCACCGGAACTTTGTCTTTGTTCTTGGTAACCCGTTCGGAAATCAAGCCGCCCATCACGATGGTTTGTCCGTCCCACACGATCGTAGTCGTAGTGACCTGGCGAACGCGAAAGCGCGGCAGGGGCACCGGGGCGGCCACGCTGCCCACCACAGCCTGGAACTGACCCGGATCATCATAGCCCAAGAACTCGGTCAGGGTGGGAATGAGGTTCATCTGGATGGTGTAACCGTCCGCCGAGACGTATGGGATCACGTCCAGGGTAGGCCCCAAAGGGACCGGCGTTGTCTGGGGCTGGATCGCCGCGAGCGGCTGGGCTTGCTGCACCACCTGGGCGCGCGCGCTCAGCCACGCGGCGCTGATTCCGACAAGACCGATAACAACCAGCTTTTTCATGAAAACTCCAGCGTCTCTTTCAAAGTTCGTCTCAATCTCCAAATCCCTTCTTCCGGCCTTCGATTACTGAGTGCCCACGCCGAGAGTCGTGCCGGTGGCGGCTGTGCCGGTGACTATTCCGCCGCCGTAACCGCCGCCGCCGTAGCCGCCATAGGTTCCGCCGCCGTAAGCGCCGGTCTGGTTGAAGGTGACGATTGTCTGCAAATCGATAACTTGAATCTGCGCCTGGCGCCCGCTGACGGTGGTCACCGTCGGCGCCGACATGACATCCGCTCCGCTTCGTTGCTCCAAAGCCCGGATCACCACGCGGAATTGCGGATCGGTGAGAATGCCGGTGATCGTCGCCACGGCGGGCACCGAGGTGGCGCCGACTCTCGTAGTCCGCAGCCCGGTGGTCAACAAGTTGTCGCTGGAAGAATTGGGAGTTGCGGCGGGCACTCCGAAGGTGCCGGGGAATAC
>JAGHDA010000447.1 GCA_021160185.1 Verrucomicrobiota bacterium | reverse complement strand
CATATCTATTGCGCGCCGGAGCAGTTCGCCGAGGAGTTCCAGGCCGTCAACGAGATGTACCTCAAGTACTTCAAGATCTTCGGGATCGAGCGCTACGAGATGCGCTTCAGCACGCACGATCCGGCGCGCCTGGGGCGGAAGTATGTGAACGAGCCGGAGCTGTGGCGGCGGACCGAGGATCTGGTCCGGAAGGTCCTGAAGGAGAGCGGGGTCAACTACGTGGAGACGCCCGACGAGGCCGCCTTCTACGGGCCGAAGATCGACGTGCAGGTGTGGAGCGCGGTGGGGCGGGAGTTCACCCTGGCGACGAACCAGGTCGATTTCGCCGTGCCGCCGCGGTTCGGACTCAAGTACCGCGACCGGGACAATCTGGAGAAGACGCCTTTGTGCATTCACCGCGCCCCGCTCGGCACGCACGAGCGCTTCATCGGCTTCCTCATCGAACATTACGGAGGGAATTTCCCCCTCTGGCTTGCGCCCGAGCAGGTGCGCGTCCTGCCGGTGACTTCCGAACAGATTCCCTACGCGGAGGAGCTTGTCCGGGAGCTGCGCGCTCGCTTCGTCCGGGCGCAATGGGAGTTCAGCAACGACAAGCTCCAAGGGCGCATCCAGCGGGCCGAGTCGGCCAAGGTCCACACCATGTGGATCGTGGGCGGACGGGAACAGGCCGCCGGGACGGTGGCCGTCCGCGTGCATGGCAAGGGCAATGTGGGCGCCAAGCCCCGGACCGAGGCGGTCGCCGAGCTTCTGGAGAAGATTCGGACTCGTTCGGGCTGAGCCGGCGGCGGGAGGCCGGTTCCTCGCGCGGTTTCCCTGGACCGCGCCTCAAGCCGCGACGGTCGGAGAGGCTCCCAGAGGCATGAACTTGATTCCGATCCTTGCGATCGCGCTTCTCCTGGCCTTTGCGGCCGGGAGAATCGCCGTTCGGCTCGGCGCGCCCAAAGTCACCGGTTATGTGCTGACCGGCTTCCTTCTGGGCCCCTCGGCGACGAATCTGCTCAGTGAACCGATCCAGGAGGAGCTGCGGTTCGTGGGCGATCTGGCTCTGGGGTTGATCCTTTTCAACATCGGCGGGCGCTTCGACCGTCGAATGATGGAGCGGATCGACCGCCGGATCATCCTTTTCGGCGCGGCCCTTTCCGCGGTCGTCCTCCTGATCACTGCGGGGTTCACGGCTCTCGCCGGCGCGGCGTTGAACGGTTGGCCGTGGCGGGAAGCCTTGGCGACGGGGATTTTCCTGGGCGTCACGGCTTTGGCGGCCGCGCCGCCCACCACGTTGATGGTGATCGGCGAGTGCGACGCCGAGGGCCCCGTCACGCGCAACATCCTGGTGTTTCTGGTGATGGGAACCTTCACCGCCATCGCCGGAGCCCAGATTCTGCGGGCCTCCTACGAGACTCTCGGGTGGTGGCCTTCCGAGGGACGGAGCGCCGCGGGGATGTTTCTGCGCGTGGCCTGGTCGCTGGGCGGCTCTTTGGGTGTGGGCGCGGCGCTGGGATTGCTCCTCAGTTACTGGGAGCAGTTCGAGCATCACGAAGGGGAAGTCCTCCTCGGCGTGGTTTGCGCCCTTCTCCTCGGCCTGGCGGCGGCCGAGATGTTCGGCTTGGAGCCGATGATGATGTGCGTCACGCTCGGGTGCGTTCTGGTCAACTCCAGCAACTACGGTCAGGAGATCCATGAAGTGGTCCACAAAGCGGTGCTTTCGGTGTATGCGCTTTTCTTCCTGCTGGCCGGCGCGCACATCAAGCTGGCGGGCCGTCTGGGCCCGGCGCTCTGGCCGGCGGCGGCGTATGTGCTGGCGCGGAGCGCCGGATTCCTGGTCGGCGGCGGATGGGCCGGCCGCCGCCTTTTCCGGAACAAGGAGTTCGGCGCGCGCACCGGCATGGGGCTGCTGTCGCACGCCGGGGCGGCGGTGGGCATCGCGGGGCCGCTCATGCGGATCGAAGCGCCCAGCGCCCGCGCCGCGGCGAACGCCGTGTTCACCTCGATCATTCTGTTCGAGATCCTCGGCCCGCTCCTCCTCAAGCGGGGGCTGCTCGCCGCCGGGGAGGTGAAGATCGGCTCGCTGATCGCGGGTAGGCTGGGCGGGATGACCCAGGGCCTGCGCGACTTGCTCTGGCAGCTTGCGTTGAACCTGGGCTTGACCCGGGGCGCGCGCGCCTCACGAGAAGCGCCCACTATCAGCCGCCTTATCCGGCATAAAGTGATGGCCTTGCCCGAGGCCGCCACGCTGGATCAGATCATCAAGTTTGTCTCCGAGCATCCTTATCCCATCTATCCGGTGGTGGATGAGGAAGGCCGGCTTTCGGGCTTGCTGAACCTGGCGGCCGTGCGGGATGAAATGTGCGAGCCGTTTCTTTTCCGGCTGGTGGTGGCGGGGGATCTGGCTTCGCCGTGCGATCCGGTGCGGGCCACTGATTCAGTGAGCGAGGCCTACGAGCGCGTGGCGCGCGCCAAGCGCCAGGCGTTGCCGGTGATCGATCCCGCCGACGGCAAGTACCTGGGCGTCGTCCTGTTCCGCGACCTCACCGCCATGGCCGCCCCGCAGAAGAAGCGGCCCCCCGCCGGGACGCAGGACAACCGGCGCGTTGACGCCCCGACCGGCTCGGGATAAAGTGCGCCCCCAATTGACGATGAAGAGACATCCTCACGTGGCGGT
>JAGHDA010000350.1 GCA_021160185.1 Verrucomicrobiota bacterium | reverse complement strand
GTTTAGGCTTGTCGAATAAGCCCCGGAACGGTTCACTGAGCCCGGAGCCTATGAGTCGAATTCGACTTGGAATCAACATGGAGTTCGTGCGGCACGCGGACAAATCCTTCGAGTGGGGCGTCCAGAAAGCCGCCGAACTGGGTTACGAATACGTGGAGCCGATGGTCCACTGGGGCCGGGAGCTGCTCAGCGAGGCAGGCTACTTTCACAGCGTCTCGATGCTGGACGACCCGCTCCGCATCCGCCGAGCGTGCGAAAAACACGGCGTCAAACTCTCAGGCCTCTCGGCCCATGCGCCTCTGACAAAGCCGGAGATCAGCGTGGAATACCTGAAGCAGGCGATCCGGTTCGCGGCCGAGTGCGGGGCGCCGGTGGTCAACACCGACGAAGGCCCCAAACAACCCTGGACGACGGAGGAGGAAGACTTTGTCCTGATGCGATACAGCCTGATGGAAGCCGCCCTCGTGGCGGAGCCGCGCGGGATCTTGATCGGCTTGGAATGCCACCAGCAATACAGCAAGACGCCCGACGGGCTGGATCGAATCTACAATCTGGTTAAAAGCCCGGTGATCGGAATCAACTTCGACACCGGCAATTCCTACATCGGGGGCCAGGATCCTTACGCGTGGCTGGAGCAAGTGGTCGACCGATTGGTGCACCTCCACGCCAAGGATATCGCCATCGAGCAAAGCGAGAGCGAACGCGGCAAAGTGACCGGCACGGCGGTGGGATGCGCCTGCGGCGACGGCGTGATCGACTGGGCGCGAGTGATACAAATTTGCCGCAACGCGCCCAGAAACATTGTCTTTTCGGTGGAATGCGGCACGATCGAGCAGGCCGAACGCTCCATCCAACACCTCAAGCCGCTGGTGGAAGCCGCAGACTGAGCCCTGCCGCTCCGCCCCTGCTCCCGCGCCGGAGGGAAAGATAGGGCCGAGCCGCTTCCCGCGCCGGAAGCGGAAGGAAGGCGCAAGCTACCCGGAACTCTCAGCGCAACCCGCAGGCGCCGCCTGCGGAGCGTCGAGCGCGCTGGTTCCAATCGTTCACCAGGCAGGTTGACTCGGTCGAGGTCCGGTCGCCGATGCCATCCTACGCGGATTCGAACTGCCGCCCAGCTTCCGCCAAGCTCCTTCTCTGTCTCGGCGGAAGGGGAAGTTTCGCGTCCGTCGACCCAGGGCCGTTGGGTCAAGGCCGTTTGGATCGCGGCAGGAACGGCGCGCGAAACGCCTCGCGAAAGTCGTAGCCTTGATCGAAATCCTCAAGCTTGTCGTCCTTGCTTTTTCCCAAGAGGCCCGCTCCGACCAGGTTGAAGATAATGTGGCCGAAATCGCGGCAGCTGCGCACGCCCCAAGCACCGAGCACGTCCATCGCCATCGGCCCGTAAAGCCTCAGCGCCCGATCCCGGAACAGGTCGAGCAGCTCCCACGCTTTAAAATCGCGCCGCTTGGGCAGAGGGTCCTCTTCGCGGACCGAAGCGATGCATTCCAGGACGAAGCGGTAGGCGTCACGCTCGTAGCGCGCGTCCTTGGCTAGGATGTCCGCAATCAATTCGTCGATGTCTTCCCGGAGCATGAGTCTAAGCGGCCTGGGCCGCGACAGGCGGGGGCGGATTCAGGCCGGCGCTTCCCTTCGCGGCGTGGCAAGCCCGAACCGCCCACTCGATCAAGAGCAGGCCTAGGATAACCCAAAGCGCCCGTTGTTCTTCGGGAGTCAGCCACTTGCCCAGCATCGCCGGATCAGCCCGCCACAATGTTCACCAACTTGCCGGGCACAACGATAACCTTGCGCACCGTCTTGCCATCCCAAAAGCCCCGAGCCCGAGGCGCTTCAAGGGCCGCCTTCTCCACCTCCTCGCGGCTTGCCTCCGCGGGGACCCGAATCCGGTCCCGCAGGCGGCCGTTGACCTGGACCGGGATCTCGATCTCGCTTTCCTTGAGCAGCTCCGGGTCGTACTCCGGCCACGGCGCGTAAGCCAAAGCCGGCGGCGGCTCCTCCGCATCCGCTCCTTGATGAAGCTTCTCCCACAACTCTTCGGCCAGATGGGGCGCGAAGGGGTGAAGGAGCAGCAAAAAGTCCCGCAGGATCTCCCACGGCCGGACCTCCCATCCCTGGGCCTCGTTGACGAACACCATCAACGCTGAGATCGCGGTGTTGAACCGCAACCCTTCCAGATCCTCGGAGACCTTGCGGATGCAGGCGTGAAGCGCTTTGCGCTGGGCGCGCTCGGGTTCGACGCGACGAACCGCCGGGTGAAGGCGAATCCTCTCGAGCCATTGGGGGGCCTTCTCCGGCTCGGCGGCGCATTGCTGCTGGAAAGTCTTCTCGCTTTCCTCGTCCACAAAAAGCCGCTAGACGCGCCCCAGAAAGCGGCAGACGCCCTCGACCCCTTTTGTGCTCCAAGGCTTGGTGTCCTGCAGAGGCCCCATGAACATTTCGTACATCCTGAACGCGTCCGCCCCGTATTCCTCAAGAATCGCGTCAGGATTGACCACGTTGCCGCGGCTCTTGGACATCTTCTGGCCGTCTTCGCCGAGGATGAGCCCTTGATTGACGAGGCGATAGAACGGCTCAGGGGTCGAAACCCAGCCTAGATCATAAAGCGCCTTGTGCCAGAAACGGGCGTAGAGCAGGTGAAGAACCGCATGCTCTGCGCCGCCAACGTAGAGGTCCACGCCCGGCGTGGAACGGCGGCGCGGCGCGTCCCAAGCCCCCATCCAATAGCGCTCCGGACCTCGGCCGACCAGGGATTCCCCGTTCCGCGGGTCCAGATAGCGCAGGTAGTACCAGCAACTCCCCGCCCATTGCGGCATCGTGTTGGTCTCGCGCATTCCGCCGTCGGGCAGGCGCACCCACTCCTCGGCCCGCGCCAGGGGCGGCCGTCCGTCCGGAGTCGGTTTGTACTCGTCCAGCGGCGGAGGAACAACCGGCAGCTCGCTCTCGGGCACGGCTTCATGATACCAATTGCCTTCGGCGTCCTGCCGCCAGACGATCGGAAAAGGCTCGCCCCAATAACGCTGGCGGCTGAAAAGCCAATCGCGGAGCTTATAATTGACCCGACGCCGGCCAATCCCCCGCTCCTCGAGCCATTCGATGATCTTCCGCTTCGCCTCGGGCGTCGGCAAACCGGTGATCGGCCCCGAATCGACGCTTACCCCGTCGCCCACGAACCCCACCGGATCTTCGTCTCCCGGCGGACGCACCACCACCCGGATCGGCAGGCGGAACTTGCGGGCGAACTCCAGATCGCGCGTGTCATGCGCCGGCACGGCCATGATCGCGCCGGTCCCGTAACTCAGAAGCACATAATCCGCGATCCAGATGGGCACGCGCTCCTCGTTGACCGGGTTGATCGCGTAGGCCCCGAGAAAAACGCCGGTTTTTTCCTTTGCCAAATCGGTCCGCTCCAAATCGCTTTTCCGGGAGACTTCCTCCCGATACGCTTCGACGGCCGGACGCTGCTCCGGCGAAACCAGTTCCTCCACCAACGGATGTTCCGGCGCAATGACCAGATACGTCGCGCCGAACAGCGTGTCCGGACGCGTGGTGAACACCGTGATCTTTTTGTCCGAGCCTTCGACGCCGAAGTAGACATCCGCTCCCTCGCTCCGGCCGATCCAATTCCGCTGCATCTGCTTGAGCGACTCGGGCCAGTCGAGCATGTCCAAATCCCGAAGGAGTCTCTCCGCATAAGCGGTGATCCGGAGCATCCACTGCCGCATCGGTCGGCGAACCACCGGAAAGCCGCCCACCTCGCTGCGTCCGTCCGTGACCTCTTCGTTGGCCAAGACCGTCCCCAACGCTTCGCACCACCAGACCGGCGCCTCGGTCACATACGCCAGACGATGGGCGTCGCGCCACGCTCGCCGCTCCGCCTCCGTCCGGCAATCCTCGGGAATCGGCAGCGTCTCGATCGGTTCGGCCCGCTCGGTTTCCGGGTTAAACCACGAGTTGTACATCTGAAGAAAAATCCACTGAGTCCACTTGAAGTATTCCGGGTCGCACGTGCTCACTTCCCGGGTCCAATCGTAACTGAATCCAAGCGCCTTGATTTGGCGGCGAAAGGTTGCGATGTTGCGCTCGGTGGTCTCGCGCGGATGCCGGCCGGTCTTGATC
>JAGHDA010000257.1 GCA_021160185.1 Verrucomicrobiota bacterium | reverse complement strand
GGTAAACCTTGGCCCCGAACCAGCCCGCCACCTGCCGGGCCCTGGGCAGGCACACGTCGGCCACGGCGACGACGCGCGCGCCGGGGATATGCTTGAGGTATCCGATCACCTGGCCGCCGCGGCGGCCCACCCCGATGCCGGCCACGCCGATCCGTTCGTTGGCCCCCGGCCGCCCTGCCGCCGCGAGCACGCCGGGCGGCAGCACGACAGGCGCGGAAACCGCTCCCGCCGCCGCCAGGGCGCGGCGAATGAATTGTCTGCGCGAGCACCCGCGCCCCGCGCGGGCCGAGGAAGTTCCGGTCGTATTTTTCATGGTTGAACCTGAGTCTTCTTGCTGTTGCTTTTGGCGAAGCCATTTTCGCCCCAACTCGCCGCCGCGTCCAACCGGAAACTGCGCCCTTGATCTTGGGCTTGATGCAACTATAGTAAAACCCGTCCCGGGAGGACGGAGGCTCGCCGCCGGCCCTGCGTCGGCGGAGGAAAGTCCGAACACCGCAGGGCGCGATGCCACGCAACCCGGAGGGCGGCTCAGCCGCTGCGCCGGGATGCGCGTGGGCGGCGGCGCCGCGAGGCGTCGTCGACGGAAAGTGCCACAGAAAACAAACCGCCTGCGCTCTCTCCGGAGGGCGCCGGCAAGGGTGAAAAGGTGGGGTAAGAGCCCACCGCTCCGAGGGCAACCGAGGAGGCACGGCAAACCCCATCGGGTGCAAGGCCAAATAGGGAACCGAGGGCGCGGCCCGCGCCGTCCTCTCCTGCGGGAGAGGCAAGTTCCGGGTTGGCCGCTGAGAGAAATGAGCCTCTCCCCGCTTCGATCTGCGGGTCGGGCGGGCAGACAGAATTCGGCTTACAGTCCTCCCGGGACGCTTTGTCGCGCCGAGTCCTCCTCCGGAGGCGGATTTCGACGCTTGCAGGCGGCGCGCCGGCCGGGCAAGTTGATAAAAGCGGGGGAGCGGCGCGCCTTTTCGACCAAACGCGCCGGCGCATTCAGGCAAGCCGAAAGAACGACATGGGGCGAAGCGCAAAATCAAGCGGCGAGAAGGAAAAGGAGCTGAGCTTTGAGGAGGCTGTGGAGCGGCTGGAAAAGATCCTCGAAGCGATGGAGCGGGAGGATCTGCCGCTGGAAGAGCTGTTGAGGCGCTACGAAGAGGGCGTGAAACTAACCCGCCTCTGCGAGGCGCGGCTGCGGGACGCCGAGGCCCGAATCCAGGCGCTGACCGAGTCCGCCGAAGGCGAGGCGCGGCTCGAACCGCTGGAAGAAGACGGCTCCGAGAGCGGAAGCCGGGAAACATCGCAAGAAAGATGAACAGATATTTGGACATGGTGGATAATCCCTCGCACGTGAAGAAGCTGACCCTGAAGCAATGCGAGCAGCTTGCTCAGGAGATCCGCGAGGAGCTGATTCACGTGCTCTCGAAGAACGGCGGCCATTTGGGTCCCAACCTGGGCGTGGTGGAGCTGACGATCGCCCTCCATCGCGTGTTTGAAACGCCCAAGGACAAGCTCGTCTGGGACGTAAGCCACCAGTGCTACGTGCACAAACTGCTCACGGGGAGAAAGGATCGCTTCCACACTATTCGGACCACCGGCGGGCTGAGCGGATTCGCCCTGCGCGCGGAGAGCGAGCACGACGCCTACGGCGCCGGGCATGCCGGCACGGCGCTTTCCGCCGCGTTGGGAATGTGCGCCGCGCGGGATCAACGAGGCGGGAATGAGCACGTGGTCTGCGTGTTCGGCGACGGCGTGCTCACCAACGGGATCACTTTCGAGGCCTTGAACAACATTGCAGCCACCACCCGCCGCTTCATCGCCATCCTCAACGACAACGAATGGAGCATCGCCAAGAACGTCGGGGCCATCGCAGGCTACCTGAACCGGATCATCACCAACCCCAGGTACGCCCGATGGCAGCGCGACCTGGAAAAATGGATCCGCAAGCTCCCCAAAGGCGAGCTGGCTGTGCGGCTGCGACGAAAAGCCGAGGAGGCCATCAAGGGCGCGGTGGCCGGCGCGGCCTTGGAGCCCTCCCCGAAGAGCGAGGAGAGCGACGGCCGCGGCGGCTACGGCAACACCCTGATCTTCGAGGAAATGGGCCTGCGCTACCTGGGCCCGATCGACGGCCACGACCTGGAGATGCTCGAGGCCTGCCTCCGCTTCGCCAAGGAAAGCGACCAGCCGGTGGTGCTCCACGTGGTGACCCAAAAAGGCAGGGGATACGAAGCGGCGATGCGGCACCCGGAAAAATTCCACGGCACCGGCCCCTACGACGTGGCCACCGGGAACAGCATGCCCGCCGCGCCGAGCGCGCCGCCCACTTACCAGGAGGTTTTCGGGCAGGCCATGCTGCGACTTTGCGAGCGGGACAGCCGTCTGGTGGGCGTCACCGCCGCCATGCCCAGCGGCACCGGGCTCAAGCTTCTCGAAAAGCGAATGCCCAAGCGCTATTACGACGTGGGCATCGCCGAGGAGCACGCCGTGCTCTTCGCCGCCGGGATGGCCGCCTCGGGCATGCGGCCGGTCTGCGCCATCTATTCCACCTTCCTCCAACGCGCCTACGACTGCGTGATACACGATGTGGCGCTTCAGGAGCTGCCGGTGATTTTCTGCATGGACCGGGCCGGGCTTTCGGCGAACGACGGACCGACCCATCACGGCTTGTTCGACATCGCCTTCCTCCGATGCGTGCCGAACCTCGTTCTCATGGCGCCGAAGGATGAAGACGAGCTGGTGGACATGCTTTACACCGCCACCCAGCAGTCCCAGCCGGCTTACATCCGCTATCCCCGCGGGCGGGGCGAAGGCGCGACGGTCAAGCCCGAACCGGCGCTCCTGGAAATCGGGAAGGCCGAGGTTCTCGAGTCATTCGCTAACTCCGGCGGCCCCAAGATCGCGCTTTTCGCTCTGGGCAACATGCAGGCCACGGCTCGAGAAGCCGCGCGTCGGCTCCAGAAAGAAATTGGAGCGGACACGGCCCTCATCAACCCCCGATTCGTGAAGCCGCTGGACGAGGCGACCCATGAGCTGTTCGGCCGCGGGGCGGATCTGGTGGTTTCCCTCGAGGATCACGTGTTGATGGGCGGCTACGGCAGCGCAATCCTCGAGTTCTTCAGCGAGGCAGGCGTGGACACGCCGGTGCTACGGATCGGCTGGCCTGACCGGTTTATCGAACACGGTTCCACCGTGGAAGATTTGCGTCGGAAATACGGCCTGACGGCGGAGGCGATCGTCGAGCGCGCCCGCCGCGCGTTGGCTGGACTCGGAGTGGAAAGCGCCCAGCCCAAGCCGGGAGCCTTCAAGACGGCCGGCTGAGCCGGTCGGGCCGCGCTTGCCCGAAAGCGGCGGTTGGGCCACACTGGCCGGTCGGTGAATGCTGCTGTCATTGTAGCCGCAGGCCGGGGCGTCCGCATGGGGGGCGAGACGGACAAGCTTTTCCTGGAGTTGGCCGGCCGCCCGCTGATCGCCCACACCTGGGAACGCTTTGAGCGCGCGCCCCGGATCGACACGTTGGTGTTGGTGATCCGGCCGGAGGCGGAAGAGCGTTTTCGGGAAACGGCCCGGCGCTACGGCTTTCGCAAGCCTTATCGCTTCGCTCCCGGCGGGCGGGAGCGGCAGGATTCGGTCTGGAACGGGTTGGAAGCGCTGCCCCCGGGGGTCCGGTTGGCGGCCATTCATGACGGGGCGCGGCCGTGCGTCCGCCCCGAGTTGATCGAGAAGACCCTCGAAGCCGCCGAGGAAGACGGCGCGGCGGCGGCGGCCTCCCGAGTGACCGACACGATCAAGGAATCGGACGGGGGCGCGTTCATCGCCCGTCACCTGGACCGATCGCGGCTGTGGTCGGTCCAGACGCCGCAGACGTTTCGTCTTGAAGTGATCCGCGAAGCGCTTCAAACCGTCCGGGCCAAGGGCCTTGTGTTCACCGACGACACAGCCGCTTGCGGCTTCATCGGCCGGCGGGTGCGCCTGGTGGAGTGGAACGAGCCCAATCCGAAGGTGACCGCCCCCGCCGATGTGCCGTTTGTGGAGATGTGGCTGCGGCGGCAGTTGGAAGAGGCGGGGCGAGGCGGGACAGCTTAGAGCAATCCGCGCAAAAGCAAGTGAAGAAGCCATGAAAGGCAAGTTGGGATATTCCCTGTTGGCGGCGGCGCTGGCGGCGAACCTCGCGATCGGCGCGCGAACCTATCTGCGCTCGGCCGAGGCCGAAGATCGGGCCGAGGCCTACCGCAACCTGCGCCTGTTCGCCCTGGTGCTCGAACGCGTCCGCCAAGATTACGTCGAGGGCGAGAAGCTTTCTTACAAAGAGCTCATCTACAGCGCGCTCCGGGGAATGCTCGACGCTCTGGACCCCCACAGCGAGTTCATGGACCCGGAGAAGTTCCAGACTCTGAAGTCGGACACTGAAGGCGAGTTTGGCGGCATCGGGATCCAGATCGGGTTGCGGAATGACCGACTCACTGTCATCGCCCCTATCGAGGGCACGCCCGCCTCCCGCGCCGGAGTCCTCTCCGGCGATCAGATCATCAAAATCGAAGACCGCTCCACCATGGGCATGGGGCTGGAAGACGCCGTCAAGCTCCTCCGAGGCAAGCCCGGCACCAAGGTCAAAGTCACCTTCTTCCGCCCCTCCACCGGAGAGATCAAGGAAACGGTTATGACCAGAGCCGTCATCCAGGTGGACACCGTGAAGGACATCCGGAATGGCGAGGACTTCCCTCTCGGACCGGACAAGATCGGCTATATCCGTCTGGTCCAGTTCGGCGAGCGGACAGTGGACGAGCTGGACGCCGCGCTGGACAAGCTCCTCAAGCAAGGCATGAAAGGATTGATCCTGGACCTGCGGGACGATCCGGGCGGGTTGCTGGACGCGGCCGCCGGCGTTTGCTCGCGCTTCCTGCCCGCCGGTTCGGTGGTGGTTTCCACGGAAGGGCGGGATCCCTCGATGCGGCGGGAATATCGGGTCTCGAATCTGGGCAAGCATCTTTCCCTGCCCATGGTGGCGCTGGTCAACGGCGGCAGCGCCAGCGCTTCGGAGATCGTGGCCGGCTGCCTCCAGGATCATCACCGAGCCGTCCTGATCGGAGAGCGCACCTTCGGCAAAGGCTCCGTCCAGAGCGTCATCCCGCTCCAGGATGGAGCGGCGCTCCGTTTGACCACCGCCCGCTATTACACCCCCAACCACCGGATGATCCACGAGAAGGGCATCACGCCGGACATCGTAATCCCCATGAGCCCCGATGAGCTGGAAGCGATCGCCCTGAAGCGGGTTCCCGGCGCGTTGGAAACGTTGCCCCCCGCGCGCCGCGCCCGCCTCGAAAAGCTTCGCGATCGACAACTGGAACGAGCCCGGGACACGCTCCGAGGCGTGCTCATTCTAAGCGCGAGGAAGGCGCTCGAGGCAAAGCCCGGCGCGTCTTCCGTCCGCCGCCTCGCCGCGGCCCGCGAGCCGGCGGCGACCCGCTGAACAAGGACCGCCCTCCCGCCGCCGCCGGCCGATCATGCGCGTTCTGGGAATCGAGACCTCTTGCGACGAAACCGGCGCGGCGCTGGCTGAGGGGGGCGCGGTTCGCGCCAACGCCCTCCTCTCCCAAGTCAAGCTGCACAGCGAATACGGCGGCGTGGTGCCGGAACTGGCCTCCCGGGAGCATCTGCGCAACCTGCTTCCATTGGCCCGGGCCGCTTTCGCCGAAGCGGGCTGGACGCCGGAAGCGGTGGAGGCGGTCGCCGCCACGCGCGGCCCAGGCCTGCCGGGCGCGCTGATCGTGGGATGGCGGTTCGCCCAGGCCTTCGCCTTCGCCCGCGGCATCCCCTGCCTCGGAATCCACCATCACGAAGCCCACCTCTACTCGGCCTGGATCGAAGGCTCGCCGCCGCGCGCGGCGTGGGAAGCTTTCGAGCCCAACGTCTCCCTCATCGTCTCCGGCGGACACACGCTGTTGGTGGATGTCCCGGCCCTGTTCCGGCACAAGCTCCTGGGCCGGACCTTGGACGATGCCGCCGGGGAATGCTTCGACAAGACGGCCAAATTGCTCGGCCTGCCCTACCCCGGCGGCCCGGCGATGGATCGTCTGGCCGAGGAAGGCGATCCGGACGCCTTCGACTTTCCCCGGCCGATGCTAAACGATCCGGGGGACGATTTCTCCTTCAGCGGCCTGAAGACCTCGGTCCGATATTTCCTACGCGATCATCGGGAACTGCTCGAAGAGGAAGCCTGCGTGCGCGACCTGTGCGCCTCGATCCGTCAGGCGATCGTGGACGTGCTTGCGGCCAAAACGCTGCGCGCTGCGCGGCGGCTCAGGCGCGGCTGCGTGACGATTTCGGGCGGCGTGGCCTGCAACCGGCTCCTGCGGCGCACGTTGGTCGAAGCCTGCGCCCGAGAAGGAATCAGGTTCCGGGCCGCCCAACCGGCCTTCTGCACCGACAACGCCGCTATGATCGCCTTGGTGGGAGAAAAATTGCTCGAGTCAGGCCGGGCCCCCACTCCGTGGGCTGCGGACAGCGAGCCGGGATGGACGCTCTCATAACCAACCAGCGGCCGCCCCAAACGCAGCCGCCGAGGCAAGAGGCGGATTGCGATCCTCCTTTTCCCGCCCAGGCCTGCTCCGCCTCGCCGCTTCGGCGGCTGCAGGGGCGGATCCCGGCAAGACCGTGTTGCCAAAAGCGCCGCAAAGAAAAAGAGTCAAGACCCTGAAAAACAGCTATGGAAACGCGCGACAACCTCTTCAATCGGCGTCGGCTCCTTCCGGTTCGAACCATCGCGCTCCTCGCTCTCTGCGGCGCGAGTCTGGCGGCGGGGGAAACGGTCCGCCTTCGCGTGAGCGACAACGGACGGTTTCTGGTCCGCGCTGACGGCTCGCCGTTCTTTCCTCTAGCCGACACGGCCTGGGAGATGGCCTGGCGGCTCGACCGGGAGGAAACGGCCCAATACATCCGCCGCCGCAGGCTGCAGAAGTTCAACGCCGTCGCCGTCGTGGCTTTTCCCGGCGAATCCAAAGGCGGGCAGACCAACCGCTACGGCGATCACCCGTTCGAACTGAAGGGGGCCCGGTACGATCCGCTCCGCCCTCTCGTCGCGCCCGGCAACCGCGCGGACCGGCCGGACGAATACGACTATTGGGACCACTTGGAGTATCTCATCGACACTGCAAAGGGCGCAGGCATGTACGTGATTCTCCTGCCCGCTTGGGGCAACTGCGTCGCCGGCGACTATGGGACCGGCGCCCCTTCGGACGAGATCATCTTCGACGCCGGCAAGGCCCGCCAATACGGCTATTGGATCGGCCGGCGTTTCCGCGACAAGTCCAACCTCATCTGGATGCTGGGCGGCGACCGGAGCGCCGTGTACGGCCGGCGCGACTATCGCCCCGTGTTCCGGGCCATGGCCGAAGGCCTTGTCCTGGGCGCGGCGGGAACCAGGAACGGGAAGCCGAACTACGAGGCCGTTCTGATCAGCTACCACCCGCGGAAATGGCAGCCGAACTCTTCCGAGTGGTTCCACAACGATCCGTGGCTCTCGTTCAACTCGATCCAGGACCAACCGAAGGACCAGATCCCCGCCATCGAACACGATTATGCTCTTCGCCCTCCGAAGCCCACTTGGCTGTTCGAAGGCGGCTACGAACACCGTCAGAACCGCTACACCCCTTGGCACATCCGCTACCAGTCATATCAAACCGTTTTCGCCGGCGGGTTCGGCGTCACGTACGGCAATATGCATGTTTACTACTTCCCGCGCGCCCAAGACGGCGCGAGAAAAGACGAGGGGGCCGCCGGCGAGGCGAAAGACTGGGAGCTTGCCCTGAACGACCCGGGCGGCAGGCAGATGGGGCATTTGCTCGAATTGATGGACACGCTCACCCCCGCCCAGTTCCTCGAGCGCGTTCCGGACCAGAAGCTGATCGAAGGCGACGCCGGCGGCGTCCGCGACGGCGAGGGTCTCCGGTCGGACCGGATCCAGGCCGCGCGCGGAGCCCGGGGCGACTATGCCCTGATCTACACGGCCAACGGCCGCGCCCTCCGCATTCGCATGGACCGGCTGGCTGGGCCTGCCCTGGCGGCATATTGGTTTGATCCCCGAACCGGCCGCTGGCGCCGCGGAGGGCGCGAATTCTCTAAGCCGACGCCGTTTCTCGATCGCGTGGCCAGCGGGCCCGGCGCGCCCGTCCATGTGTTCGACCCTCCAGGCCGGCCGGCCGAGGGCAACGACTGGACGCTCGTGTTGCGCGGTCCGTAAGCCTTCCGCGGGCAAGCCCTCCGGAGCGAATCGCGGCGGGAGAGGACGGAGCGGTTTGGAGTTGCGGGCCAAGGGCCAAGGGCCAAACTGAGGGTCATGAAATCAATGAATCGCCGCGCGTTTCTTAGCCGCCTGGGAACGGGAACGTGCCTGGCGGCCATGGCGGAGGCGCGCCTCCTTGCCGATGAGGAAGCCGAGCTGAAGCGCCGCGCCGCCGCTTATTGGCGTCAGCTCCGGGAGAAGGTTTTTCCGTATTGGCACACCGTCGCCGTGGACTGGAAACGGGGAGGCTTCCTGCTCGGCTCGGGCGCAGGCGGCCGGGCGCCTCTCAAGCAATTGGTCACGCAAAGTCGGATGATCTGGGCTTTCTCGACGGCCCATAGGCTCGGCTTCAGCGACAGCCGCCGGGATTACCTACAGGCGGCCGATCTTGGCTACCGGTTTCTGACCGGGAAGATGCTGGATCCTGTTTACGGCGGATATTACTGGAAGACCGACGCGGAGGGCGGCGCGGTGAATTCCCGCAAGTTCCTTTACGGGGAGGCGTTCGCCGTTTACGGGCTGGTCGCTTATTTCCGCGCGGGCGGTCCGGAACCCGCCTTGGAACAGGCTCTGGAGCTGTGGCGGACGATTGAGCGGCACTGCCACGACGCGAAGCGCGGCGGGTGGGGCGAGCATTACGAGCGGGACTGGCGGTTTCTCGCCCGCCAGGACCCGGAGATCGAAGTGGAGGTCGCCGGCTGGAAGAGCGCCAACGCCCATCTCCACTGGATGGAGGCGCTGGCCGAGCTTTACGAGGCGACGCGCGATCCGGGGGTGCGGGAGTCATTGGAAGAAGCTTTGGAGATCAATCGGCGCTGGTTCTACCCGGCCGAGGCGGGCCAAAGCGTCCTGTGGCGGCTGCCGGACTGGAGGCCGGTTCCCAATCCGCCGAAGAAGACCGTTTCCTACGGCCACAATGTCGAGTTTGCCTGGCTCATGCTTCGCGCTCAACGTGTGTTGGGCAAACCGCTCGACTGGCCCTGGTTCTTCTCGATCATCGAACACGCTTATCGGCGCGGCTATGACCGCGCTCGAGGCGGTCTCTTCTCCGCGGGAATGGACGATGAGCCCGCTTCGGACCGCACGAAGGTCTGGTGGGTCCAGGCGGAATGGATCGCGGCTTTGACCGAAGCGGTGGACCGCCGGCCCGAGGAGAAATACCGGCGCGCCCTGCTTCGGACGTTCGACTTCCTCGACGCCTGGCAGATCGATCCCAAAGACGGAATCTGGCGGGACACGCTCAACGAGGACGGCAGCCCGAAGAATCCGGCCAAGGCGCATCTTTGGAAAGGGGCGTACCACGATGTCCGCGCCCTGGTGAAGTTCTCGTTGCGTCGCATTCCGAAAAAGCCCTCCGGGCGGCTGGACGATTTGCTCTGAGCAGCTCGGCGCGGCCTGCCCGCCCTCCCGCGCAGCGAAGGCGCGGGAGGCGAGCGGGCGCGGACTGCGAATTCTCCGAAAGGCGAGCCGTGGCGATCGGCTAGTCGACTGGTGTGATGAAGATCGTGTGCCGAACCGGCTTGAACGCCCTGCGGATCGCGGCGACAAACCGCGCTCGCGCTTTTTCGGTAAGCTCGGCGGTCATCTCCATGTCCGCCTGGCCCTCAGGGCCGTGGAAGAGCGTCTTGATCTGACGGGTCTCGTAAGCCTGCTTCTTCGCCACCGCCTGGTCCACGCGCTTGAACGGCTCGCAGAAGGGGTTGATCTCGAAATCGGCGGCGAGGTTCACCCCGCGCTGGAGGGCCTTGGCCGGATAAATCTTGGCGGTTTCGCCCCAGGCGACTTTGTAACGGCAGGTCTGGGGCCGGCGCACAATCAGGATCAACCGATTGAGCTCTTCGGTGAACGGAACAAGCCTCATTCCTGAGAGGAGGCTCGAGTCCTTGTCCGTCGGGCCGGAAGCGCAGAACGGGTAACGGCGGCTTTCCAGGACGACCCGGCCTTTTTCAGCGGAAACGACGCGGTGACCGCCACGGGCTTGGGCGGTCCCTTCCGAAGCGTCGTAGACAATCGTTCCCAAATCGCCTTGAAGCCCCATCGCCTTGAGGAAGACGTATGCCATGACCAAATGCCCCGCCCATCCGGGGTGCACGCCGTCCTTGCCGGAAAGCATGTAGTCGGGGCCCCACTTTTTCTTGGCGTAGTATCCCTCGAGAAGCAGCGGCAGGAAGACGTCCGCAAAACCGACATGCTCCTGCCGGGCCAGCTCTACATCAATGTTGCGCAAGTGAAGCAGGCCCAGATTCAGATCGGTCATGGTGGATCCGATTTTCGGAGCCCAAGGCGGGACCTTGCCCACCGCTCCGGCCGCGCCCTGGATGACCCGAACGCCGTGGGCCTTGAAGGCGCGAATGATGGCCAGCGAGCTTTGGCGGTAAACGCGCCCGATCTCCTCCGTGTAGGGCCGGTAAAGATGGTCGTTCATCCCGTAGCAAATGGTGGCGATCGTGGGATGGAAGCGGAGGACGTCGTTGGTCATCCGGCGCAGAAAGCCGGGGGCTTTCTCGCCGCTCCAACCGAACTGCCTGACGCGAATCCCTAGCTCCGGCTCACACACGGTCAGGTAGGTCTCGATGATCCGGGAATACATCTTCTGCTCGGTGATGGAATCGCCGCACACGGCCAGGCGGTCGCCGGGGCGAAGGATCGGTTTGCTTGGCGGAGGCGGCGCTTTGAGGACGCCGAGGGCTTTGAAGGGGGCAAAGTAAGGATCCTCAGGAAGCGTCTGCAGGTCAGCGGCGCGCAGACCCCACGCCGCAGCGAGGGACAACATCAGGAGCCGAGTGGTCTTCATGGCGGCAAGAATATCGGAAGCGGGAAGAGATTCAATTCCTAAGCAGCGGCGTAGGCGCGCGCAGGTTTATGAAAGCGTCCTCTTGTCCCGAGGATTGCTTGAGTCGAACGCTGTCCCCACGAAGCGGAAAAACCCGTCGGGCGCGGGGCAAGGCGTCGACCGAACCGGCGGGCTTTCCCGGAGGCTTAGCGACTTTCGCGAGCCGCTCGGCCGCCTTCCCGATCCGGTTTGCGCCGGGCTTGGCAAGACTCGGAGAGATCGGACGTCTCATTTCCTTCCAGACTCTTCCGAGCGATTCGAGCCAAGAGGAGGGTGACCCATGCCGTGGCGGCCAGGCCGGCGAAATACATCACCCACTGCGCGGCGGAGAGGCTTCGGTCGTGCCTGCCCAACCTGGCGAGGAAGCCGACGTAGACATAAAGAAACGAGGGCGGCAACACGCCGAACGAAGAGGCGAGCAGGTAGCCTCCAAAACGCACCCGCGTCACGCCGAAAACATAGCTCAACGCGGCGAAGGGAAAGATCGGCGAGAGCCGGCAAAGGAACACGATTTTCCATCCTTCCTTGGCGATGGCGCGGTCTAGACTCCGAAGCTGAGGATAGCGAAGGATCAGGCGCGCCACTTTTTCCCGCCCCAAACGGCGGCTGAGAACGAACCCGGCCGCCGCGCCCAAGGTGGCGGCCGCCCATACCAAAAGCGTGCCTTGGAAAAGCCCGTAAACAGCGCCCGCTCCGAAAGTGAGGAGGGAAACCGGAACCAACAAAACGCAGCAAACCACGTAAGCCAGGATAAAGAGGACCGGCCCCCAAAGCGCGGACTCGCGGGCAAGCTGAAACAGCCGATCCCACAGCCTCTCGATCGGAAAAACCTGGGCCGCCGTCGCGGCGGCCGCGATGAGGCAGACCGCAATGAGCCATCTGCGGTTCTTCCGTGTCATGAGCTTCCTTGCGCGCTCCGGGCTTTCTTGCTCGCAGCAGCCGCCGTTTTCTTTTCCGGGCGGCGCGCGGCATTCTCGCTCAGAAAGCGCTCAAGGGCAATGCGCCGCGGCGGCAAAAAACGCGCGACCCTCAGGGCCGCGCGAGAGAAGTTTTTGTGTCTCGGACGGCTAGTCGAAGAGCAGCTTGTAGCTGACGACATTGCCGTGGACTTCGCTCTCGATGCGGGTGTTGCTCTTGTTGAAGACCGCCTGCATCGCCTTGTTTTCCATGAGGACCTCGGCGGTAAACCCCCGGATGCCGTTGCGCCGGGCGATTCGGATCAGATACTGCAGGAGGAACGTGCCGATGCCTTGGTTCTGCCACTGGTCCTGCACCACAAAAGCAACCTCAGCCAAGTTGGTCTTTGGATCCAGGTAATAGCTGCCTACGGCAATGATCTCCTCTCCGTGAGCCGCGGGGAGGGTGCCTACGATAGTCACATCGTTGCGATGGTCGATGTAGACGAAGTCCTGAATCTGCTTGCGCGGGACGATCTTGGTAAAGCTCATGAACCGGTAGTAGATCGTCTGCTGAGAAAGCTTATAAAAGAGGTCGCGCATCCGCGGCTCGTCGGTGGGATGGATGGGACGGAAGAGAACCGGCGTGCCGTCCGGCAGGACGTAAGTGGTGCGCAGCTCTCTCGGCCCGACGTGGATCTTGCCCTCGATGTCGCTCATCGAAGCGGAAAGGTACTTGGCCTCCACCGCCTCGCGCACCAACTGAGCGCGGAATTTAGGGTGAGCAATGCTGATCAAGGCCAAGGCCCGCTCCTGGATGCTCTTGCCGTGGAGGTAAGCCACGCCGTACTCGGTGACCACGTAGTGCGCGCTTGCCCTGGTGGTGACCACGCCTGCGCCGGGCGTTAGGCGAGTGACAATGCGGGAAACGGCGCCGCCTTTCGCCGTGGAAGGCATGGCGATAATGGCTTTGCCGCCGGGCGCTTTGGCCGCGCCACGGTTGAAATCGACCTGACCCCCGACGCCGGAGAAGAAGCGCGAACCGAGCGAGTCGGCGCAGACCTGGCCGGTAAGGTCCACCTCCAACGCGACGTTCACAGCCACCATCTTGTGCTGCCGGCTGATCACGGAGGGGTCGTTCACGTACTCGGTGGGGTGGAAAGAGATTGCCGGGTTGTTGTCGATGTACTCGTATAGCCGCTTGGTGCCCAGGCAGAAGCTGGTCACCACTTTGCCCCGATCCACCGACTTGCGGCTCCCGTTGACCGCGCCGCACTCCAGCAGATCGACGATCCGGTCTGAAATCATCTCGGTATGGATGCCGAGGTCCTTCTTTTCCTTAAGGAAGCCCAGGAGGGCCTGCGGAATGCGCCCGATGCCGACTTCCAGCGTGCACCCGTCCTCCACCAGAGAGGCGACGTTTTCGGCGATCTGCCGGATCCGATCGTCCACCTCCATCGGCGCCACCTCGATGAGCGGATCGTCCACCGGAACCAGCGCGTCCATGTCGTAGACGTGGAGGAAGGAGTCGCCGAGAGTTCGAGGCATGTTGGGATTGACCTGGGCGATCACCAAAGAGGCGTTTTCGGCGGCGCTTTTGACGATATCCACCGACACGCCCAGGCTGCACATGCCTCGTTCGTCTGGAGGAGCAACCTGGATCAAGGCCACGTCCAGCGGGAGCTTGCCCGAGTCGAAGAGCTTGGGCACATCCGAGAGATGGATCGGGGTGTAATCGCCCAACCCCTCCTGAATG
>JAGHDA010000456.1 GCA_021160185.1 Verrucomicrobiota bacterium | reverse complement strand
GTTCAATGGTATTGCACCGAGAAACAGAAGCGCGTGGTGGTGCCCGCCGCTTTCTGGTGGCTGAGCCTGCTCGGCGCGACGCTCCTTTTTGCCTACGCTCTCTTTTACCGGCGGGACTCGGTGTTTATTTTCGCCTACGCCTTCACGTGGATCCCGTATGTCCGGAATCTGGTTATCCACTACCGGACCGAGGGCCGAAGGCCGGCTTGTCCGCATTGCGGCGCGCGGTTGCCTCGCCTTACGCCTTACTGCCCGGAGTGCGGCCGTCGGCTGGAGGCGGCGCGAAGCGGCGGGAAGGCCGGCTAGAGGGGCTTACCGCGCGCCGGAGGGTTGCGGCTCGGGGCTTGCGTCGGAGAAACGCGGGTATTTGGCCAGGAGGCGCGCGAACTCCGGGTCCTTTTGGGCGTAGCTTTGGAGATCGCCTACGAACCGTTGCATCATTGGCGCGGTGTTGGTCCGGTAGTGCTCGGTGTAGTCCCGCATTTGTTTGATTCCTTTGACCAGGCGGACGACTTCGGCCCGGAGCGCGGAGGTCTGCTGGTAAAGGAACAGGTTGACGGAGATAAAGAGCACGACCAGCCCCAGGAGGGCGAAATTGAAATGGGCGCGCACCTGGGCGATTTCCTCGCGGGTTTCTTCCAGTTCCCACTTCGAGACGCCGCGCGTTGGAGGCGTCGGTTCTTTGAAATCTTCAGAAGAGGAGGGGATTTCTTCGTTCATAAGCTTGCCGGGATTGGGGGATCAGCGGGGAAGCGCCGGGTTGGGCGCCGGCAGGGCGTTGGTAGCCGTCTGGTGGATTGTGAAGTTCAGGTCCTTGTAAAGGGGCAGGTACGGTCCCAGGATCCGGTTTAACTCCGGGTGGTTGCGACTGTACTGAAGGGCTTCGGCGGCCATTCGGCCGACGACAAGCCGGTTCTGGTTAATCTTGGCCGTTGTCTGCTGGTACGAGGCGGCGCTTGCGGCCGCGGTCCGCGCCATGCGCGTGAGCTTCACGAACCGGTACGTGAAGAACACGTTGAGCACCAGGTTCAGCGCCAGCAGGGCGAACAGGACCGACGCCCATGAGAACGATTTGTTCATTGCGCGCCGATTATGGACGGGAGGCGAGGCCGGTTTCCAGCGTTTTTGTGCGCCGCCGGCTCGGGCGGGGCGAAAGCGGCCGCCGCAAGCCGAGGCGCGGGAGCCGGCGCGGAGCGGCGTCCCGCGGCGCGGCGCTTTCAAGGCGGGGAACATAATAAAAGTTGCGATTGCCTGCGCCGGGCGGTATCAGTTGGCTGGAAGCGCCGCGCGCATGGCGGAACAGCGGGAAGCAGTTTGCCGTCTTCCTGCGGCGGACGGCGCGGAGCGGCCTTGGAATCGAAGTGGCATCCAACGCGGCGGCACAACCAGGCGAGAAAGCAGAGGGCGGGATGGAGGCCTTCCTGGCCGAGATCCGCGCGCTTCCTCGCCGCTTGCCCGGCTTGTGGCCTTTTCTGGCGGCGCTGACGTGCTGGCTGGCGCTTTTCCACTTCTTCGGCAACGCCACCTTCGGCTACGTCAAGACGCCTTCCCTTTATGGGTGGATGTATGAGGCCTACACCTCCAGCAGCCGGGACGACGGCCACGGGCTGCTGATCCCGTTTGTGGTGCTGGGGCTGTTGTGGTGGAAACGCGAGGAATGGCTTTCGGCGGAGAAGCGCCCCTGGCCGGCCGGTCTGGCGGCGGTGGCGGCCGCGACGGCGTTGCACATTCTGGGTTACGCGGTGCAGTTGCCGCGGATCTCCATTGCAGCCCTGTTCCTGGGCGGCTACGGGTTGGCGCTGACCATGTGGGGGCCGCGGTTTGCGCGGCGGATCTTGTTTCCCTACGCGCTGTTTGTGTTTTGCATTCCGATGAGCGCCCTGGCCGAGCCGATCACGGTGCCGCTGCGGATGCTTTCCACCAACATCGCCGCCTTTGTGGCGCGGGATGTGTTGGGCGTGCCGATTGTTCAGGTGGGGGTCCAGATGTTCAATCCCAATGGCGCGTACAGCTACGAGGTGGCGGCCGCCTGCAGCGGGATTCGCAGCATGATCGCGCTCTCGGCGCTGACGGCGATCTTTGCCATGGTCTATTTCCGGAAGCCGTGGAAGCGGCTTGTTGTGATTTCTCTGGCGATCCCCCTGGCGCTGACGGCGAATGTGGCTCGCCTGATCGCCATCATCGTGGCGGCTGAGGCTTTGGGCGAAGAGGCGGGGATGTTCGTGCATAACTGGTTCGGTTTCGTGACCTTTGCCGGAGCGATCGCGGCGTTGATTTGGATCGAACGGTTGTGGCGGGAACCGGAGCGGTCTCCCGAAAGCGGCGGAGGCAAGGGCGGATGAAGGGCGAGCGATGGCTGTTGGCGGGATTGGCTGCGGCCGTTATGGCGGCGGGGGCGCTGGCCTTGCATCGTCTGAGTCGGACTCGTGAGCTGGGCAAGCCGGGGATCCGGACGGCCCAGCGGCCCGGAGGCGGATTGGAAATTCTCCTGCCGGAGCGGGTGATGGACTATGTTTCCGAGCCGGTGGAGCCGACCGAGGCGGAGCGGCGCACCCTTCCCAAGGACACCACCTTCGGCAAGCGGCTTTACCGCGCTCCGGACGGTTTCCAGATTTTTGTGAATGTGGTTCTGATGGGAACCGACCGCACGAGCATTCATAAGCCGGAGTATTGCCTGACGAGCCAGGGCTGGCGGATTGTGGGGCAGGAGACGATTCAGGTTCCCATTCCCAAACCCCGGCCGTACAGCCTGCGGGCGCGCAAGTTTCTCACCAGCCGGGTGGTGCGAACGCCTTCGGGGCGAGCGCAGCCGCTGAGCGGGGTGTACTTGTTCTGGTTTGTGGCTGACGGACGATTGGCGGCGGGCCATTTCGAAAGGATTGCCTGGATGACATGGGACCTGCTGCGAACCGGCCGGCTGCCCCGGTGGGCCTATGTGGCCTGTTTCGCCGACTGTCCGCCCGGAAAGGAGGAGGCCGCCGTGGAGCGGATGAAGAAATTCCTTGCCGCCGCCGTGCCGGAATTTCAGTTGGTTTGTCCTGCTGATTCGGGCTATTCCTCTGAAAGCGGGTTGATCAGCGCGCGGATTGCGAAGGCGAGCAAGCGCCCTGAGAGACCGGAGGGAGCAAAGTAAAGCGGGCATGCTGGCTCGGGAGCGCGAGTTTCAAAGAAAAGTTCAGCAACTCATCGACGCGGCGGTGTTCGGCGCGGCGTTGTGGGCGGCGCACTGGATCCGTTTGCACTGGCGCATCGAGGTCTTCGGGGGCAAGGCCGAGATTTTGCCGTTCATGGAGTACTACAGTTGGCTGTGGCTTTTCGTCGTTCCCGGCGGCCCCTTCCTCCTTCATGTCTACGGGTTCTACAACCGGCCGGTCCTGGCTTCGCGGCGTCAGACGGTTTGGATCGCCGCCAAAAGCGTTTTTGTTCTCACCGCGAGCCTCAGCTTCCTGCTGTGGGTGGCTCGGGTCGGTCCGCAGGTGGGCCGCTCGGTGGTGATTCTCTTCGGACCGGTCTCCTTTGTTATGCTCCTGCTCAAGGAGGAGGCTGTTCGGAGATGGCGCAAGGCTGGCGCCACCGCCGGCCAGTTGAAGAAGAGCCTGCTTCTGGTGGGCGCGCCCGCTGAAACCGCCAGGATGCGGGAGCACTTGCGCGGGGGCGGGGAGGACCACTTGGAAGTGGCCGCGGAATTGAACCTTAACGAGGAGCCGATGGAGCGGCTGGTGGAGCTGCTCCACCGACATTCGGCCAACGCGGTGATCCTTTCAGGGGAGCGAACCCTTTTTGGAAAGATGGAGGAGGCGATCGCCGTGTGTGAGCGGGAAGGGGTGGAAGTGTGGCTGGTGGCCGACTTTTTCAAGACGCGGGTTTCGCAGACCTACGTGGACAGCCTCTACGGCCGGCCGATGCTGGTGTTCCGCTCCGCGCCGGACACTTCTTGGCCGGTGGTGATCAAGCGCGGGATCGATTTTGTCGGCTCGGCGGCGCTTCTTGTCTTGCTGGGCCCGGTGATGCTGGCCACGGCCGTGGCCATTAAGCTGGCTTCCCCCGGCCCGATCCTTTTCCGCCAGCGCCGGGCGGGGATCAACGGCCGACCGTTTACGATGCTCAAGTTCCGCTCGATGGTGACCGACGCCGAACAGAGGCGGCACGAACTGGAGGTCTTCAACGAGATGAAAGGGCCGGTGTTTAAGGTCTCCAACGATCCCCGAGTGACGCCTATCGGCCGGTTCCTGCGCCGCTATAGCATCGACGAGCTGCCGCAGTTGATCAATGTGCTCCGAGGCGAGATGAGCCTGGTGGGGCCGCGGCCCCTGCCTGTGGACGAAGTGAGCCGCTTCGACAACCCCGCGCACCGGAGGCGATTGAGCGTCAAGCCCGGCCTGACCTGTTTGTGGCAGATCAGCGGGCGCAACGAGGTCCGCGATTTCGACCGTTGGGTCCAGCTCGACCTGGAGTATATCGACAACTGGTCCTTGTGGCTGGATTTCAAGATTCTTGTTCGGACGGTTCCGGTGGTTCTCAGCGGCCAAGGAGCCAAGTAGACGCCCCTTCCTCCGCGCTTTTGCCTTCTCTCGATCAAGCTTAAACGGTTTTTCTGAAGTCCTGATACAGCATGAGTAATTCTAAAATCCGATCGCGAAAACCTGTTTCCATCGTCACCGGCGGAGCCGGATTCCTCGGCTCTCACCTGGTGGATTTGTTGCTGGAGCGCGGCCATCAAGTGGTGGCGATGGACAATCTGGTCACCGGCAATGTGGAGAATATCGCTCATCATGCGGGCAATCCGAACTTCCGGTTCATCCAGCAGGACGTGACGGAATATCTCTTCCTGGACGGTCCGGTGGATTATGTGTGGCACTTCGCCTCGCCGGCAAGCCCGGTGGACTACGCCAAGCTGCCCATCCAGACGCTGAAGGTCGGCTCGCTGGGTACTCACAAGACCCTGGGCCTGGCCCGCTTGAAAGGAGCCAAGTTCCTTCTTGCTTCCACCTCGGAGGTCTACGGCGATCCCCTCGTTCACCCGCAGAGCGAGGACTACTGGGGCAACGTCAATCCCATCGGACCCCGGGGATGCTACGATGAAGCCAAGCGGTTCGCCGAGGCCCTCACCATGGCCTACCATCGGACGCACCGGCTTCAAACCCGCATCGTTCGCATTTTCAACACCTATGGTCCCCGGATGCGGCTCAACGACGGCCGCGTCGCGCCGAGTTTCCTTGAGCAGGCGCTTCGCGGGGAGGCGTTGACGGTTTACGGCGACGGCTCGCAGACGCGGAGCTTTTGCTACGTTTCGGACCTGGTCGAGGGCGTCTACCGCCTCATGATGGGCGGCGATCCTTATCCGGTGAACATCGGCAATCCTGAGGAAATGACGATCCTCCAGTTCGCCCGCAAGATCATCGAGTTGACCGGGAGCGAAAGCCCCGTGGTTTTCCGCGATTTGCCCGTAGACGACCCCAAGAAACGCCGTCCGGACATTGCTCGAGCACGGAAGTTGCTACAGTGGGAGCCAGTGGTGGGTCTGGAAGAAGGATTGAGAAAGACGGTCGAGTGGTTTCGCGAGCGGCTGGGCCGGCGGCCGGGATGAGGCTGCCGGAAGCGTTTTTTGCGGGCGAAAAAGAACTCGGCAGCTTTTTCTGTTTGACCATCGCGGCCGTTTCCGGTAACCACCCAACGACTTTCCGGCGAAACGTCGGAGCGGGGCGCGGGAAGGGCCGCAGCCTGAAGTGATAGGAGAGCCTGTCGAGAGAATGGCATGCTGAATTCGTCGAAATCTTTTTTGGCGATCGATTTTGGAGCCGGGACGATCAAGGCCGCCGAGTTTGAGATCGGCGAGAACGGCGTCCTAAGGCTGCTCCGCCATGCGGTCCAACCTCTCGGCCGGGCCGGCGCGCAGGATGCCACGCGCCGCGGGGCGGTCCAGCGGGGCCTTCAGGAGCTGATAGGCTCGAAGGTTTTTGAGTCTCGTCGCTGCAACGCTTGCCCCCCCGCCCATCAAACTTTCAGCAAGTTCATCAAACTGCCGCCTGTGGATCCCTCCAAGGCGGCTCAGATCGTTCAATACGAGGCCCAACAAAACATCCCGTTCCCTTTGGATCAGGTGGTCTGGGACTACCAAATCCTGGGCGCGCTGCCTTCCAAAGAGCTGGAAGTTCTCCTTGCCGCCATCAAGACCGACGCGGTCGAAAGTCTGTTCAAATCCGCCGAGAAAACGGGCCTCCGGTTGGAGTTGGTGGACGCAGGCGTCGCGGCGATGGCCAACGCGTTCCGATACAATTACAGCGATCTGGACGGTTGCTCGATGGTTTTGGACATCGGCGCGCGGACGAGCAAGGTCTACTTCTTCGAGGGAGACAAGTTTTACGCCCGCACGATCAACATCGGAGCCAACTCGATTACCCAGGATTTCGCCCTGGATTCCAAGCTTCCTTTCGCCGATGCGGAGAAGATCAAGATCGCCGAAGGTTTTGTAGGGCTGGGCGGCGCTTACGAAGAGCCGGAAAACCCGCATCAAGCCGCGATTTCGAAGATCGCGCGCCAGATCATGACCCGGCTCCACATTCAGGTCAACCAGACCATCCAGTTCTTCCGCACCCAGCAGGGCGGCAGCCCTCCCCAGCGGCTCTTCCTGGCCGGAGCCGGCGCCACCATGCCGTACACCACCGAGTTTTTCTCCGAAAAACTCAACATCCCGATCGAGTATTTCAATCCGTTCCGGAACATCGACATCGATCCTTCGGTGGACCTGGACGAGCTGGCCAAGCTGGCGCACTCGTTCGGGGAGGTGGTTGGCCTGGGCTTGCGCAATCCGGCCCGTTGTCCGATTGAGCTGAACCTGATGCCCAAGAGCATCCTCAAGCAGCAGCAGCTCAATCAGAAAAAACCTTATTTCTTCTTTTCTTTCCTCTGCCTGGTGTTCGCGATTTTGGCGATGGGCATGTTTTTCGACCGCGTCGCCGCCGTCCGGCGGGAAGCAATGGAACAGCGCGCGCCGACCCTCCAGCGGCTTCAGGGCAAGGAGCGCCAGTTCAAGGCCGCCATCGCCGAGCGGGACGAGGCAAAGAAGACGTTAGACCAATACACCGAGCGGATTTCAGATCGGTTCCGATGGATCGACTTGATCACCGAGCTTCGCAACGCCCTGACCCGCACTGAGGCCGCGGTGCGGCGGCCGGGAATCCGCCCCGGGCTTTGGATCGAAAAGATGGCTTGGGATAAGATGCAAGCCGAGGAAGCGGTGATTCCGGGCGGACCTAAAGGGGAGGAAGCCCACGGTCCTCAGATGGACATCGTCATGATGCGCCGGTACGGCCTGTTGCCCCCGGCGGCCGAGGGCGGCGGCGCCGAAGGTTTGGAGGGCATCGACACCTCCACCCTCACGCCCGACGAGCTCCAAATGTTGGGGCTGTCCCCTTCGCAGGGGAAAACCGAGGACACCAACACGGTTTCCACAATCAACCTGACATGCCGCGGCGTGAGCTGGGAAAACGTATACGCCACCGCCGACTCGGAGCTGGCGTACACCTTCCTCAAGGAGCTGGTCAAGAGCCCCTTCTTCGTCGGGCCCACCAACGGGCTAAGCGCCACCAACGCCACGCACATTTCCGGAAACATGCAGAAGGACGAGAACAGCGGCACGTTCACCTTCGACGTGAAGCTCAAGCTCGCTCAGCCGATCAAGCTCTAGCCTATGGCGTGGCTCAAGAAGAACTGGATGGTGGTCGCCGTCATTGCGGCAGGCGTGGCGATGCTGGGCGGTTCGCTCTACTTTCTCTACTCCAAGTATAGCCTTGCCAAGGACGTGGCCGCGCAGCTTCAGTCTCAGACCCAGGAGCTGGAGAGGCTTTCCCGCCTCAAGCCGCATCCCGGCAATGATCGGGTGGACAATATCGCCGCCGCCAAGAAACAAACAGAACAGGTGCGCAAGTTGATCGAGGAGTTCAAGAAGGCCTACGCCCCGATTGATTATCCCACCAACCTCAGCGGCGGACAGTTCAAGCTGCGCCTGGATCGGACGATCGCCGAGCTGCGCCGCTACGCTAAGCAATCAGGAGTGCGCCTGCCCGAAGATTACGCTTTCAGCTTCGAGAACATTCGCAACCAGATGTCTTTCGAACCGAAAGACATTCCCACGCTGAGCCGCGTCCTGGCCGAGATCGAAACCATCACCAAGATAGTCTGCGACGCCAAAGTCCTGGCCCTGGACGGCATCCGGCGCATGCAGGTGATCGGTCGGGGCGACACCAACGCGACCGCCTCCGCTCCTTTCGGCGCTTCATCTTCCTCCTCTTCCTCCTACTCCCCTTACGGGGCGGGGCCGACCGGCGGCGGAGCTTTTTGGGAGAGGACGGCGGTGACCAACGACCTCGCCATTTTGACTCCCTACGAATTTACGTTCCATTGCTTTACCGGCGAGCTGGCGGCCTTTCTGGACGGGATCCAGAAGTCGCCCCACTGGCTGTTGGTGAAGAATGTCGCCGTGGATCACTCTCCCTCAAGCCTGTTGCAGACGCCCGGCATGTGGGGGATGTCGGGCAGGATGCCCGGCGCCGGCATGGGCGCTCATGGGGGCGGGCCGCTCGATCGGCAGATGGCCGCGCGCTACGGACTGGGTCCAGGAGGGCCTCCGGGCGCGCCCGTTCCGGGAATGCTTCCGGGCCCGCGGTTTGTCAACGGCAGGATGATCGTTTTGGATGAGCAGCCTTTCCGCGTTCGGGCTTGGGTGTATGCGGTGCGCTTGCTGAGTCCGGAAGAGGCCCAAGCTCTCAAAG
>JAGHDA010000274.1 GCA_021160185.1 Verrucomicrobiota bacterium | reverse complement strand
GCCGCTCCACCAGACGATGGTGGTTTCCAAAAGGCCGCGCGCCGCCAAATCTTCCAGCAGGGCGGACATGCCTTGGTCCAATTGCGGCAACATCCGCCGCATGGCCTGGAAATGCTGCTTATGCGTGTCCCAGCCTTTGTAGTTGATCGTCACGTAGGGCACGCCCCGCTCCACAAGCCGGCGCGCCGCCAGGCAGGCCTGGCCGAAGGTGTGTCGGCCGTAGCGTTCGCGGACCTTGTCCGGCTCTTCGGCCAGGTCGAACGCCTTGCCCGCGTCGCCGAGGATAAGATCGTAGGCCGCCGCCTCCGCCTTGGTCAGCGCCGCCATTGCCGGATCCCGGGCCGCCGCGAGGCGGAGGCGGTCGAGCTTGCGAAGCAGATCCCGCCGGGCGCGCTGACGGTCGCGGGTAATCCCTTGGGCCACGACGCCCTCGACCGCAAACGGCGTCCGCGCCGGGTCGCCTCCGGTGGCGAAGGGTTTGTAGCGGTTGCCCAGGAAACCCGCCTCGGAAAAACGCCCCTGCGGCTGGGTCAGCGCCACGTAGGGCGGAATGAGCCCTTTGTAACCGGCGCGGAAAGCCTTGAAGAGAGCGATTACAGCTCCCACACAGGGGTAGACCTGGCCGTCGCCCGCCATGTGTCCGGTCTGCACCAGGTAAGAGGCGGTTTCGTGGGCGTTGATGCCGTGGGTCATGCTTCGGATAACCGAGAACTTGTCGGCCTGCTTGGCCAGGAGGGGGAGCATCTGGCAGATGCGCTCGCCGGTGACGGTCTGGATCGGCTTGTCGAACGGCCCGCAGTAATCGTAGCCCGCCTCGGGTTTGGGGTCGAAGGTGTCCAGATGGCACGGGCCGCCCCACATCCAGATCTGGATGACCGCCTTGGCGCGCGGGGCGGGCGCTTTCTGAACGGCTCGGCTCAAGGAAGCCGAGCCGGCCCACAGCCCGGCCGCGCCGAGCAGGAGGCGTTCCAATGCGGCCCGGCGGGTGAGGCGCGTCGCGGAAGCCGCGCTTGGCGTTTCCGAAGCGGTCGGTCCAGGGAATCGATCGATTGGTTTCATGACGATTGCCGGTTGTTCCCGCGCAGGCGGGAAAGACCTCTCAGTGTCGGTAAAGAAACTCGCTGCTGTTGATCAGAGCCCATGCCGTGTCGATGATCGCCTGACCGGCGTTGACGCCGCCGGAGCGGGAGTAGGCTTCCACCGCGGCCGTTTCGTCGGCCGTGGGATATCGGGAAAGGAGCGTTAGGTAGAGGGCGGCGACTTTTTGGCGGAACCCAGTTCGGGCCCGGTAAAGGGCGCGCAGTCGCGGCCCCTGTTCGATCTTGTTGCGGATGTGGCTCGAGTTGAGCAGGTGGAGACGCTGCTCGGCGGTGATCCTGTTATTCCGCTCCGACTCCAGCCCCGTGTCCCGCGGCGGCCGCCCGAACATTTCCAGAAACGAGCTGGTGATCGAGCCGTCCGCGAGAAGAACCGATCGCCGTTCTTCCGGAATGTAGGTGTAAGGCTCGGGAATTTGGCTCACGTAGGATTCCCGGCCGCCGGTGACCTGGTTGATGACATCGATGAGGGTTTCCGCTTCCAGACGGCGCATGGGGTAAAAGGCGAAGTTGGCCAGCGCCTGCTCGCTGCGGTCGCGCGCGACGCTGGAGCGCTGGTAGGTTTGCGAAGTGAGAATCAGCCGGAACAGACGCCTCAGGTCATATCCGGAACGAACAAGCTCCGATTCCAGGTAAGCGAGCAGCTCGGGATTGGAGGGGGGATTGTCGGGGCGGATGTCGTCCGGTTTGTGAATGATTCCGCGCCCCATCAGCCAGGACCAGACCCGGTTGGCGATATTTCTGGCGAACCAAGGGTTCTCCGGACGAATGAGCCAATCGGCGAAAACCTTCCGCGGGTCTTGGCCTTCGGGAATATGGGCGGGCGAGCCGTCGGGGAAAACCGCCGGGACTGCGTTGGTTTTGTCCGGATCGAAATAGACAATTTCCTCTTTCCACTCCTTGGTCGATTTGTAGGCCACTTTCGAGAAGAAAGCCGCCATGCCATCGAGGCGTTCCTTCGGCCATTTGTCGGCGCGCGTTCCCATGAAGGTGAGCGCGACCGCCCGCGCCAGCCCTTCAGGCGAGCGATCCCGCACGGCGCGGTAAAAGTTCACAGGCGGCGCGCGGAAGTTGCTCCCGCTGGAAGTGAGAAGCTCGCGGGCGAATCGGTCATAGGGGACGTCTTGCCGGAGACTTTCGTGGATCCAATGGGCGTAGGCTTGGACGGCATTGGGCCAGAGGCGGATGGGAAACTCGGATTTCACCCGCAGCAGGTCGCACCACTTCATCATCCAGTAATCGGCGAACTCGCTCCGCGATAGGAGCCGATCCACAAGCCGTCGCCGCTTGTCCGGCCTGCGGTCCAGCAGAAACGCGCGGGCTTCCTGGGCCGTGGGCAGCAGCCCGATCGTGTCCAGGTATGCCCGGCGCACGAACACCGGGTCTGAACAAAGCGGCGCGGGCTCCACGCCCAAGCCTCGGAGACGCTGCAGCACAAGCCGATCGATCGGGCTGGCGGTTTCGGAAGGGCCGGGCGCCTCGTAGTGCGGGATGGGAAGGGTCGCT
>JAGHDA010000175.1 GCA_021160185.1 Verrucomicrobiota bacterium | reverse complement strand
GCGGGGCCGGTCTGGCGGTCGCCGTCCAACGTGGCGAGCACCGGCGCGCGGGAAAGCCGAAAGCCGGTCCACAGCGCGGCGCTCTGTCCGGCGTTGCGCGCGTGGCGCAAGCCGCGGACTTGGGGGATCCGCTCGGCGGCGCGGCGGATCTGCTCCCAGGTTCCGTCCCGGCTTCCGTCGTCCACAAACACCAGCTCCCAACTCCAGCCGGCGGGCTCCATGGCTTGCCGGACTTCCTCGGCCAAAGGAAGCACGTTGGCTTCTTCGTTGTAGACAGGAACCACGATGGAAAGCCGGGGAGGCATAGCATTGACAAACGCGCCGCCCGCCTACCGGCCCAGGATGCCCGGCGGCAGAGGGCCGCCGCCCATGCGGCCGAGCATCTTCTGGAACTTGCCCATCTTCTTCATCATCTTCTGCATCTGGCCGAAACGCTGGAGCAAGGTGTTGACCTCGGCCACGCGGACGCCGCTGCCGCGAGCGATCCGAATGCGGCGCCGGGCGTTGAGAATGGCGGGGTTGCGCCGCTCCTGAGGGGTCATCGCGCAGATGATGCCCTCCATGCGGCGGAGTTCCTTCTCGCCGCGGCTCAGGTCCTGGGGTCTGACCCCCTGCGCGCCCGGGAGCATGCTCACCAGCGAATCGAGCGGGCCCATTCGGCGCATTTGCCGGAGCTGGTGAAGCAAGTCTTCGAGGGTGAACTGCCCGCGGCGCATTTTTTGCTCCATCCGGCGCGCCTCCTCCTCGTCCACCGCTTCGGCGGCTTTTTCCACGAGCGAAACCACATCGCCCATGCCCAGGATCCGCTGGGCCATGCGCTCGGGGTAGAACGGCTCGAAGTCTTCAACCTTCTCGCCCACCCCGACGAACTTGATCGGTTTGCCGACCACCGCGCGGAAACTGAGCGCCGCCCCGCCGCGGGCGTCGCCGTCCAATTTGGTCAACACCGCTCCGGTAATGCCCACCGCCTCGTTGAACTGGGAAGCCACGTTCACCGCCTCCTGGCCGGTGGCCGCGTCGAGAACCAGGAGCACTTCCCGAGGCTGAAGCCGTTCCCGGAGCCGGATGAGCTCCTGGACAAGCGGCTCGTCGATCTGGAGACGGCCGGCGGTGTCGAAGATCAGCGCGTTCCGGTGCTCCTCTTCCGCCTTGCGGAGCGCGGCTTCGGCGATGCGCAGCACTTCCTTCTCCCCTGGGGCGACAAACGCCGGAACGCCCACTTGCTCGGCCAACACCGCCAACTGATCCATCGCCGCGGGGCGGTGGACATCGGCCGCCACCAGCAACGGCGCCCGCCCCTGTCTGCGAAGAAGCCGGGCAAGCTTGGCGCTGGAGGTGGTCTTGCCTGAGCCGTGAAGTCCGATCATCAAAATGCAGGCGGGCTTGCCGGCCAAATCCAGGCCCTCGTTGCCATCCCCCAACAGGGTCACCAACTCATCGTGGATAATTTTGATCACCTGTTGGCCGGGTTGGACGGTGCGGATCACCTCCGCGCCCAGGGCCTTTTCCTTCACCTTGGCGATGAAGTCCCGAGCCACCCGGTAATTCACGTCCGCCTCCAGAAGCGCCAAACGCACCTCGCGAAGGGCCTCAGCGATGTTGTCTTCGGTAAGGCGGCCCAGTCCGCGCAGGTTGCGAAAGACGGTTTGGAGCTTGCCCGTCAGCGCGTCAAACATGGCGGCAAGTTAAGCCGATAAAATCCCTATTGACAAGAGCCCCAGCCGCTGGTTTATGTAGCGGCGCTTTGGCCGCCGGAGGTGGTGGGATACCCAAGCGGTCAACGGGGGCAGACTGTAAATCTGCTGGCGGACGCCTACGCTGGTTCGAATCCAGCTCCCACCACCATTTGTCCTTTTCTTGAGCCCCGAGTGAGTCCAAAACCGCCAACCGAACCGAAAAGCCGCGCCTGAGCGGCGGCCGTTAACTCCCATGCCCATCCGGATCGCCTGGTTCGACATCGACGGCACGCTCCTCCGCACCGGCGGCGCGGGTTCGGCGGCGTTCGAAGACGCGGCGCGGGAGGTTTTCAAGATTCCCGAGGGAATGAAGGGGATCTGCTTTGCCGGCCGGACCGACCGCTCGCTCGTGCTCGAGTTTTTCCGAAGGCATGGGATTCCGGAGCGAGAGGAAAACATCGCGCGTTTTTACCGGGTCTACCTCCGCCGACTTGCGGAACGCCTGCCCCGCCATCGGGGCGGATTATGCCCGGGAGTGAAACCTTTCCTGGACGCGCTGCGGGAACAGCGGCCCGACCTTGCGCTTGGTCTCTTGACGGGCAATCTGCGCGAGGGGGCGCGGCTCAAGCTGACTCATTACGGGCTTTGGGACCGCTTCTCGATCGGCGTCTTCGGCGACGACCACGCCGACCGCAACGAGCTGGGCCGCCAGGCCTTGGAAATCGCCCGGCGGGCATTGGGCCCGGACCTTGCCCCTCCGGAAATGGTCGTGGTCGGCGACACGCCGGCGGACGTGGCCTGCGGCCGGAGCGCCGGCGCGAAAACCCTTGCTGTGGCCACCGGCGGCGCTTCCCTCGAGACGCTGGAGCGCGCCCGCCCTGACTGGTCGGTGGAAGCCTTGACGCGCGCCGCGCTGAAGTGGTTTGCGTAACCGGGGGCCGCGGGCTTCATCCCCCGCAGCAGCAGCTTCCGCATCCGCCGGTGTCGCAGGAGGAGCCCCAATTGCAGCTTCCGTCGCTGCACGCTCCGCCCTCTGTTCCCCCGGTCGCGGCGAACATCGAAAGTTTTTTGGAAAGGTTCCGGGAGCCGCAGTGAGGGCAAACCGTCCCTTCCCACTCCGTGGTGGGCGTCAACGCCTCCGAGTCTCTCCCGCACTCGTTACAGTGAAATTCGTAAATCGGCATGGATGGAAGGATACGCCGCTCCGCCGGTTTCGCAACTCCGCCCCGGAACGAGGCTCAATCCGCTTTTTTCCCTGAATCCGCCTCAGCCCAACGCCGCAGCTCCTCCATGAGCCGCTCCATCGGCAAACCGATCACGTTGGAAAGCGAGCCCTCCAGACTCTCCACGATCTCTTCGCCCCGCTCCTGGACGGCGTAAGCGCCCGCCTTGTCGAGCACATGCACCTTCTGCAAATACCCTCGGATGGCGTCCGGGCTCAGCTTGCGGAAGCGAACTCGGCTGATCTCGGCAAACATTCGAACGCGCCGCGGCCGCCATCGCATCAAGCAGACGCCCGTGGTCACAAAATGCTCCCGCCCCGAAAGCGCCTCCAGCATCGCCGCCGCCTCGGCTTCATCGCGCGGCTTGCCCAACCGGCGCCGGCCCAACGCTACAATAGTGTCCGCGCCCAACACCGTTTCGGAAGGGAACCGTCGGGCGACGGCCTCGGCCTTGAGCCGCGCGAGAAGCTGCGCCTCTTCCGCCGGGGACAATCCCGGCGGAACCCGCTCCTCCACGCCGGCCGTTTCGACGCGGAACCGCACGCCCGCTTCGCGGAGCAGATCCCGCCGGCGGGGCGATTGGGAAGCGAGAAGGATCCGCGGCAGGGCCGCGACCGCCGAGCGCCTGCTTTCCGTCCGGGGAGGTTCGTCTCTCATTTCTCCTCCGCAGGAGGACTCGGGCGGCTTGGCGCGGCCGGGGCCGAGGCTTCGTTTGCCCCGGCCCTGTCGAAGAGCGTTGCTGCTGTTTCGCTCAACCGCCCAGCTCCAGCTCCAAGGTCCGCGTGGGCCGATCGCACAACTCACCCGGGCCGAAGTATTGGACCGGTCCGGGATAAACATAGCAATCCTCCAACGCCCATCGGTCGCGGTTGGCCGCCAGCTCGGCGAAGGGCTTGCCGTTCAGATCCACCAGCGCCTTGCGAATCACGGGGCGGTCCTTCCCCTTGCGCCGCTCAATGTTCATCATTGCGGTGAGAGGAACGCCGCCGCCGGTCCACTCGGCCGTCGGCTTGTGAAGGCCGCGCACGTTGGCGATATACCCGGTCTTGCCCGCCCCGACCAGCGCCGCCGCCGTGTAACCGAGGCTATAGCAGTAATCCGCGTCGAAGTTGCTCGGCGGGGCGCACCGGCCCTCGTAGCCGAAGAAATGGCACATTGC
>JAGHDA010000281.1 GCA_021160185.1 Verrucomicrobiota bacterium | reverse complement strand
TGTGTACGCGATCTCCGAGCGCGGCGTGGTCTCCGTGGTGAAGGCGGGCGACGCTTTTAAGTTGGTTTCCCAATACGATTTGAAAGAGGAGGTCTGCGCGACCCCCGCGATCGACGCCTCGGCGATCTACATCCGCACAAAGAGCCGTCTCCTGGCGTTTCGGAGGCCGGATTGAGCGCTCTGGCCGCCGGGCGGCCGAGGCGCCGCGGGGTTTGCGCCGAATTCCGGCGGGAGCGCGACGGCGGGCGGTTTTCACTTTGCCGGAAGCGGATTCCTGCTTCAATGAGCCCCGCATGGCAGAGAAATTCCGGCTGCGTCCCGCCGGCGCGCGCGCGAAACGGATCCGCTACGCGGAGGAGCTTAACCCCCAGCAACTGGAGGCCGTGACCGCGCCGCCCGGGCCGTCCCTGGTGCTCGCAGGGGCGGGGTCGGGCAAGACGCGCACGCTCACCTACCGGGTGGCCTACCTGGTGGAGCAAGGGGTCCGGCCGCATCGGATTTTGCTGCTCACCTTCACCAACAAAGCGGCGAACGAAATGATGGGGCGGGTCCGCGCGCTGCTTGACCGGGATCTGAGCGGCTTGACGGGAGGGACTTTTCACTCCGTGGGGCATCGGCTCCTTCGGCAATGGGCCGAGCTGGTCGGCTATGAAAGGGACTTTACCATCCTGGACCGGGAGGATTCCCTCCGGTTGCTGAAAAGCTGTTACAAGGAGGCCAAGCTGGATTTAAAAGGGGACAAGCTGCCCAAGCCGGCGGCGATGGCGCAGGTCTTTTCCCTGGCCAGGAATACGATGCGGCCGTTGGAAGAGACGATCGCCGAGGCGTTTCCCAGGGCGCCCAAGCGGCTGTTCCAGCGCGGCGCGGAGTTGTGGGAGCGCTATGCGCAGAAGAAGCGCCAGAGCCGATCGATGGATTTTGACGACCTGTTGGTTTTGTGGCTCGAGCTGCTCGAAAAACACCCCGAGGCGGCCGAGCGGATCCGCGCGCGGTTCGAGCACATCCTGGTGGACGAATACCAGGACACCAACGCCTTGCAGTGTCGCCTTGTGGACCTGATGGCGGGCGAGAGGCACAACGTGATGGCGGTGGGGGACGACGCGCAGTCGATCTATTCCTGGCGCGGAGCCGACTACGAGAACATCCTCCGCTTCCCGGAACGGCATCCGGGCGCGCGGATTTACCGCATTGAAACCAATTACCGGAGCACGCCGGAGATTCTTTCTCTAGCCAACGCCGCGATCGCCAGAAACCTCCGCCAGTACGAGAAAACCCTCCGCCCGGCGCGGCCTTCGGGCCCCAAGCCGCGGGCGGTGATCTGCCCGGACGCCGAGGCGCAGGCGGCCTTTGTGGCCCAGCGGATCGAGGAGCTGTTGGAGGAGGGCGTGCCTCCGGACCGCATCGCTGTGCTCTACCGCGCGCATTACCACGCCTTCGAGCTGCAGTTGGAACTGACCCGCCGCCGGATCCCTTTCTCGATCACGAGCGGGATCCGCTTTTTCGAACAGGCCCATGTGAAGGACGTCGCCGCCCTCCTTCGTTGGATGGCGAATCCGCGGGACGAGGCGGCTTTTTTGAGAATGGCGGAGTGGTTTCCGGGCGTGGGGCCCCGCTCGGCCGAAAAGCTCCGAAGGGCGGCGTTGGAGCGGCTGGCGGCGGCGCCTGCAGGCTCGGCGGCGCCCGGCCCCGCCGAGTTGGCCGTTTTTTTGGAGGCTCGTCTGCCCGCCAAGGCTAAGGCGAGATGGGCTCGGCTGGCTGAGGCGTTGGAGCGCGCCGGATCGGCCGAAACGATTCCCGAGAAGATTCACGCCTTGTTGGAAGGCTTTTACGCCGATTACGCCCGGGAGCAATTTCCTGAGGCGGAGAGCCGTTTGGAGGACATCCGCCAGCTGGCCGAGTTCGCCGAGGCGTATGAGAGCCTGGAGGATTTCCTGGGTCAGCTTGCGTTGTTGACCAACGTGGAGGCGGAGACGCAGGAGGCGGCCGGCGCGGCAGCCGCTCCGCGATTGCGGCTTTCCACGGTCCACCAGGCCAAGGGGCTGGGGTGGCGGGTGGTGTTCGTAATTATGCTGGCGGAGGGCATGTTTCCTTCCGCCAAGGCGGTCGAGGTCCAAGGCGGCCCGGAGGAAGAGCGCAGGCTTTTCTACGTGGCGGCCACGCGGGCGCAGGAGCAGCTTTATCTGGTGTGCCCCCGTTACCGGAGCGGCCGGGGCGGGGGAATGGTTCTGGAGCCTTCCTCGTTTCTCGAAGAGCTGCCCCAGGACGCCTACGAGCTTTGGGAGGTGGAGCCGGGGTGGTGAACGATCCGGGCCGGGGAAAGGGGCTTAGCGCCGCGCGGGCCGCCAGTCCAGGAGGCGCAGCTGCACGCTGACCCGGCCGTTGAATTCGTTCACCTGCGGCGCGCAGGCGATGTCGAAGAGGCCGGAAGGCTCGCGTCCTTGAAGGGCTCCGCCCCACCAGATTACCTCCCGGACTTCCCGGCCGTCGGTGACGAAAAACTTGAGATGCTGTTGATCCCGGCCGATCCGCGTCGGAGGCCGCGCCAACCGGAGGCGGGGAACCAGCAACTGCACCGGGGGATTGCCTTGGCCTATGGGGTGGAGCCTTTCCAGTTCGCGAACGGATTCCACCGTCAGCTCCGACAGTCCCACCGCCAGATCCAGCCGCAGCGGGGGCAGG
This sequence comes from Verrucomicrobiota bacterium, assembly GCA_021160185.1. Classification (GTDB taxonomy): domain Bacteria; phylum Verrucomicrobiota; class Verrucomicrobiia; order Limisphaerales; family CAZBKV01; genus JAGHDA01. The sequence goes on along the minus strand of JAGHDA010000281.1, from coordinate 6,081 downwards.
AGCAGCTCCGGGCGCAGGGTCTGGCGCGCGATGCGGTTGAGGCGTTCCCGCAAGGCGGTCAGGTTTTCAGGACGCACGGTCACCCCCGCCGCCATGGCATGGCCGCCGTGTCGGATCAGCAGGTCGTCGCAGCGCCTTAGCGCGGCGGCCAGGTCGAACCCTTCTACGCTACGGCCCGAACCGCGCAGTTCCGCGCCTTCCCCGCCAAGGATCACGGTGGGCCGATAAAATTCCTGGAGGATCCTGGAGGCCACGATGCCCACCACGCCGATATGCCAGCCGGGGCTGCCTTCCACGATCGCGTAATCCCGCTTGGGGTCGAAACGTTTGCGGATTGAGCCGGCCGCTTCCTCCGCAATGTCCCGTTCCAGCGCCTGCCGCTCTCGGTTCTTTTGATCCAGGTTTTCGGCCAGCGCGCGCGCTCGGTCCGAATCCTCGACCAGGAGGAGTTGGAATGCCTCCGAAGCGTCCTCCAACCGGCCGGCGGCGTTCAACCGGGGCGCCACCTGGAAGGCGATTTCATAAGACCGGATCGGCTTGGAGACTTGGGCCACTTCGCCGAGGATGCGAAGCCCCGGCCGCCCCCCGTTGTTGAGAAGGCGGAGCCCGTTCGCCACGAAAATGCGGTTTTCCCGAACCAGCGGGACCATGTCGGCCACCGACCCAAGCGCCACCAGATCCAGCAGCGGCTTCAGGTCATATTCCCAGGCTTGCCGGACGCCGGCGGCGCGGCCTTCTTTGAGGAGGCCGTGGACCAGCTTGAAGGCCAGGCCGGCCGAGCAGAGCTCGATGCCCGGGGCGGGCGGGTTTTCCCCGGCCCGACGCTGAGGATTGACCACCGCGTGCGCCGGAGGCGGGGGATTGGAGATCTGGTGGTGATCGAGCACGATCGTCTCGACCTCGCGCTCCTGAAGCCAGCGGATGGTTTCCACCGCGGTGGAGCCGCAATCCACGGCCAGGAGGATCCGGGCCGGGGAGCGATCCAGGCAATTGGCCACCGCCTCGCGCGTCAGGCCGTAGCCTTCTTCCAACCGCCGGGGCAGATACCACTCGACCCGCCAACCAAGCGCGGACAGCGCCGTGTAAAGGATCGCGGTCGCGGTGATGCCGTCTACATCGTAGTCGCCGAAGATAACGATGGGTTCGCCGCGCGCGCGGGCCGTCCAGAGCCGGCGCGCCGCCTTTTGCAGGTCGGGCAGTTCAAACGGATCCCGGAGGCTTCTGAGGCGGGGGTGCAGGAATTCGGAGGCGCTTTCCAGATCGCAAAGCCCTCGGTTGGCAAGGCAGCGCGCCAGCAAAGGGTTCACCCCAAGCCGCCTGGCCAGGCGCTTGGCTCCTTCAGTTTGATCCGGCGCGATAATCCAACGGTGCCTCACTTCTTTATGTTGCCTTCCTCGCCCGCGTTCCAGGCCGAAGGACGGAACGCAAAGCTATTGTTGCGATTCTCAGAATAGCCGAAGCCCTACGGTGAAGCGAGAGGGAAAGCGCAGCCGCAAGAGACGGCCTTCGCCTTCCTTCATTGGGGCGTGTCGCCTTCGGCGGCCTTGCCTTTCTTGCCTGTAAGGATCGAGAGGAGGATGGAGCCGCCGATCACCAGGATCACCACCGCCAAGGACCAATGAGTGGGGATTTTGTACCACTCCTGCAGCAGCATCTTGATCCCCACGTAGACGAGCACCACGGCTAGGCCGTATTTGAGGTAGGAAAAGCAAGCCACCGCTCCGGCGAGGAGGAAGTAGAGCGAACGCAGGCCGAGGATAGCGAACACGTTGGACGTAAAGACGATGAAGTCTTTCGTGGTCACCGCGAAAATGGCCGGGATCGAGTCCATGGCGAAGACCAGATCGGTCGTTTCCACCATCACCAGGGCCAGGGCCAGGGGGGTAAGCATTTTGCGTCCCTGCTCGATCGCCACGAAATGCTCGCCGTGGAAGCGCGCGGTGACGGGGAAAAATTTCCGAACCGCTCGGAGGATGAGGTTTTCCTCCGGTTTCACTTCTTCCTCCGCGCCGAAGAACATCCGGATCCCGGTGATGAGCAGGAAAGCGCCGAAAATGAAGAACACCCATTCATAGGAGGCGACCAACTGGGTCCCGAGCCAAATCATCAGCCCGCGCATGAGCAAAGCGCCCAGGATGCCCCAGAACAGAACCCGATGCTGGAAGCGGCGGGGAATTCGGAAGTAGTCGAAGATAAGGGCGATGACGAACACGTTGTCCATCGAAAGGGACAGCTCGATCACGTAGCCGGTGAGGAACTCGAGCGCCTCATGCTTGCCCCGGAGGGGCACAAGCATGGCGGCGAATGCGAGGGCGCAGGCCACAAAGAAGAGTGTCCAGACCAACGCCTCTTTAATCGTAACCTCGCGCGCTTCCCGGTGAAAGAAGCCCAAATCGGCGGCCAAAAAGAGAAGAACGAGCGCGATGAAGCTGACCCAGTGCCACCATTGGATTTCCACCAGCCCCAGCATTGGCCTTCGCAATTTACAAACTTAGCGGATCGGGAGCAAAGCCCGACCCGCTCAGACAAAGCCTACAGCTTCTTTTTCCAGCCGTTCAGACGCCCGCCGACGCCGGCGCCGGCGCGCCCGTCTGGACTGGGGAAGTCGCCATCCGGGGTCGCCGGCCTTTGTGCCACCACAGCACCAAGGCGCTGGCGATGTAGACGCTCGAGTAGGTTCCGGTGATGATGCCCACCAAGAAGCAGAAGGCGAAATCGTTGATTGCGCCGCCGCCGAAGATATAGAGCGACAGCGTGGAAAGGAACGTGGTGCCTGAGGTGATAAGCGTGCGGCTGAGGGTCTTGTTGAGCGCCTGGTTGATGATCTCGCGGAATGTGCCCCGCGCCCCCAGTTTGAGGTCTTCGCGAATCCGGTCGAAGATCACAATGGTGTCGTTGATCGAGTAACCCATGATGGTCAGCAGGGCGGCTACGATGGGAGCGCTGAGCTGGCGACCGGAGAGGAAGAGAAATCCCATGGTCATCAGCACGTCATGGATCACAGCCAGGACCGCCCCGGTCGCGAACGAGAACTCGTATCGGAAGGCCACGTAGACCAGCATCCCGAACAGAGCCAACAAGACCGCCACAATAGCCGTGCGTTGGATCTCCCTGCCGATGGCGCCGCCCACTTCGTCCAGCGAGACCCGCATGAACCCGGCCTTCGGGAACGCTTTTTTGAGAGCTTCCTCCACCTGGCGGCCGGCGCCCGCCTTCGAGACGATCACCAGCGTTTCCTTGCCGGCGCCCAGCTCTTTCTGATACTGGATGCGAACGTCGCCGATGCCGAGCCCTTCCGCCAGCTTGCGGATCTTGCTCACATCAACCTTCTGCTCGAACCGCAACCCGAGCTGATCGCCGCCTTTGAAATCCACGCCGAACACGTCCATGCCCCGATGAACTCCCCACAGCCATCCGACCAGGATGACGCACCAGGAGAGGATGAACGCCCCCTTGGCGAATCGGAGGAAATCGATCTTGGGATTGCGGATCAACGTGAGCATCTTCAGCCCCTTCAGGTAGCCGCGGTCGATAAGGAAATCGAAGATCAGTCGGGTCACCACCAGGGCGGTGAACATGCTGGCGCAGATGCCGATGGTAAGGGTGACGCCGAAGCCTTTGACCGGACCGGTGCCCAAGTTGATCAAAATCACCGAGGCGATGAGCGTGGTGACATTGGCGTCCAAAATCGTGCTGAAGGCCTTGTCATAGCCGGCAGCCAGGGCTCCTCGGAAGGATTTGCCTTCCCTCAATTCCTCTCGGATGCGCTCGAAGCTGAGCACATTGGCGTCCACCGCCATGCCCACCGTCAGCACTACGCCGGCGATGCCCGGCAGCGTGAGCGTCGCGTCCACCGCGCAGAGCACGCCCAGGAGAAGGATGAGATTCATGAATAGCGCCACGTTGGCCACCAGACCGGCGAACATGTAGTAGACCAGCATGAAGATGCAGACCAGGAGCAGGCCCAGAATGCTGGCCTCGACGCCGCTGCGGATCGAGTCCCGGCCGAGGGTCGGATCCACGCTTCGCTCTTCCTCGATGTGAACGGGAGCTTCCAAGGGGTTCTGGAGCACGTTGGCCAGTTCTTGCGCTTCGGCGAGGTCGAAGTCGCCGCTGATCTCGCAGGTGCCGCCCAGGATGGGCTCATTGATCCGCGGAGCGGAGTAAAGCTGGCCGTCCAGAACGATAGCCAGCAAGCGGCCCACGTTCTTGCTGGTCAGTTCGCCGAAAATGCGCCCTCCTTCCGAATTAAATTGGAGGCTGATCTTCGGCTCGCCGGTGGTGGGGTCCAGGAAGACGTTCGCCCGGCGCACGTACTTGCCGGTTAATCCCATCGCCGGCTTCTTCTCGACCAGGTAGGCGTGGGGCGGCTCGTCTCGTCCTTTGCGCTTCTTCTCGACGAGGACTTCATACCCCGGCTCGATGATCCCCTCGCGCAGGAGCTGGTCGCTCTCCGGATGCACCATGCGAAACTCGAGGAAGGCCGCCCGCTGGATCTGGCGGCGGGCGCTTTCCTTCTCTGCTTCGCTTAGTCCGGGGAGCTGGATCAAGATGCGGTTTTCGCCCACCGGCTGGATGATCGGTTCGGCGACGCCGAACTTGTCCACGCGCCGTCGGAGGACTTCGACCGCCTGCTGAAGGGCGTGTTGTTTGTCCGCCGCCTTGCTGAGGCGGTTGGTGTCCAGCGAGACCAGGAAGGAGACGCCGCCCTGGAGATCCAAGCCGAGCTTGATCTGCCCGGCCGCCAGCCGCTGGATGGCATGGAGGATCTGACGGTTCTTTTCCTCCGCCGGCCGGTCTGCGTAGTCCTCTTCCAGGAGGGAGGGGAAATAGCGGCTTAGATCATTCGTGCCGGCCGCGGCGAGCAGGTGGAGGTAAGGCCGCTTGGGCTCTTTCTTTTCCAGCTCCCGGGCCTTCTGGATGATGGCGGTGAAATTTGTGTCCACCACTTCAGCCCGCTCTTCGAAGACCTTGAACAGGTCCCGCGGCGTGGGCGGGTACATCTCGTACAAGGCCCACGCGGTCACGAAGACGACCAGCAAAAACCTCCAGGCGTTACGGCTCATGAGCGATGGTGTGGCTGCGGTTCCGACTTACTTGGATTTATTGCCGCTCTTCTCAAGCACTTGAGTCACGGCGCTTTTGAGGATCTCGAGCTTCGAGTCGGCGGAGCGGAGGGAAACTGTCCTTTCCTTGATGCTGATGATCACCCCGCAGATGCCCGAGCTGGTGACCACTTTGTCCCCGGGCTTGAGGGTCTTGAGAAGTTCCTCGTGCTGCTTGGCTTTCTTCTGCTGCGGGCGGATGAGGACAAAATACATCATGACGAACATCAGTCCCATCAAGATGATGAACTGCATCGTCTGCGCCCGGGGGTCTTGAACGGTTTTCTGCCCCAACCCGATTGTTAATTCCAGCCAATCCATAATCCTCTTGCCTTCTGCAAGAAGCCCCTACTCTAAGGTTCGAAGGAGCTTTGGCAAGATTTTGTGCGCGCGGTTTCGAGCGCCCCGCCGGCGGCGGCCCTGGAACGGCCGCGGGCTTGACGAGCCCGGCCCGCCGCGCTAGGGCGGGAGGGATGAAAGCAATGGCGTTGGATCGGCCGGGCGCGCCCTTGAGAGCGATGGAGCTGCCGAGGCCTGAGCCGGGGCCCGGGCAGGTGCGTCTGAAAGTTTTGGCCTGCGGGGTGTGTCGGACCGACCTGCACATTGTCGACGGCGATCTGCCTTTTCCCGGAGGCCCGCTCGTGCCGGGCCATGAGATTGTGGGCGAGGTGGAAGCGATCGGGCCGGGCGTGAAGAGCTTCCGCCCGGGGCAGCGGGCGGGCGCGCCCTGGCTGGGTTGGACCTGCGGCCGGTGCGCCTATTGCCGTGAAGGAATGGACAATCTTTGCGACGAGGCGCGCTTCACCGGCTACACTTTGCCGGGAGGCTACGCCGAGGAAATCGCGGTCGACGCGCGATACTGTTTCCCCATCGGCGGCCCATGGTCGGCGCAGGAAGCGGCTCCGTTGCTGTGCGCCGGGCTGATGGGGTATCGGCGGCTGGGGTGGGCGGGCGAGGGCCGCGGGCGGGGGTTTAG
>JAGHDA010000050.1 GCA_021160185.1 Verrucomicrobiota bacterium | reverse complement strand
GCCTGGAAGCGGCTGGGGAATACTGTCGGCTGCGCCGGCCGCCGCCGTCCGCAACGCCCAAACCCGGCGCAGCCGACAGTATTCCCCAGCCGCTTCCAGGCAAACCCGGCCCGTCATCGCCAATCGGCGGCATTCCAGGTAGAGCGCGGTGACCAGGTTGTCCGCCCGCCGCACCGGGGCGCGGCGGATCTCACGGACGACCTCCTCCCGCGAACGGTCGAAATCCTCCAGCGCGATCTTCACGGGGCGCTCCCGATTGTAGCCGGGCAGATAAGTCACATACAGATGCGGCATATCCTTGGACCGGATCACCTTGGAAAGGTTCCAGCACAGGGTCCCGTAAGTCCGCGCGAAGTCGCCCAGGCTCTCGAAGAGATCCACCTTGTGAAGCAGGATGAGCAATTTGTGCTCCTGACCGGCCAGGCTTTCGGTGAACACGGACATCGTTTCGCCGGTGGTGCCCGGCTTGTCCGGGTCGAAGAAGAAAAGGATCAAGTCGGCTCGCTCCGCGAAGTTCCTCGCCGCCTCGATGAAGTCGTAGCCGCGCCCCACTCCGCGGTCCGCCGAATCGATCATCCCCGGGCTGTCGATCAACGTGACTTCCCGCAGCAACGGGGCCGGGAGCAGCTTCATCCGCAATCTCTTGACGAACCCGGGCCCGTAGCGTTCCAGGTCCCGATAGGGCAGCTCCGGATGCGTCACAACCGCGTGGCCGTCCAGCGAGTCGGGCCGCTCCGCGTAGTCCAGGATGGTGAATCCGTCGTCCACCGGCGCAAGGCCGGTTTTCTGGACCTCTTTGCCGAGGAGGAAGTTGATGAAGGAGGACTTGCCCGAAGAATGATTGCCCAGAAAGAGGACGGCGGGGCGGCCGGCGGCTCCGGTGAATTTTTCGGAAGGCTCCAGGCCGAACCGCCTTGCCGCGGGGGCGGCGCGCTCCCGATAGAGCCTCCGCACCCGCTCTTCCAGTTCTTTCAACGTTGCTTCTTGCACTGAATTCTCCTTGGGCCGACGGCAAACACGCCGCCGCGCAGGGCTAGTTCACCACGCCGAACGGCCCGGGGCAACGGCCGGACGCGAAGGCCGCGCCCGGTTCAGAGGCCGCGGTCGCGCGCCCACGCCTTCAACGCGGCGAGGGCGCGGGCGCGGTGGCTGAGCCGGTTCTTCTCCTCCGCGCTCATCTCGGCGAACGCGCGGCGGCCGCCCTCCGGCGCAAAGAGCGGGTCGTAGCCGAAGCCGCCTGTCCCGTGCGGGGCCTCCAGAATGCGCCCTTCGCAGACGCCCTCGAAGAACCGCGTCTCGCCGGGAGGAACTGAACTCAGAGCCATCACGCACCGAAACCGGGCCCCGCGGCGCTCGGGAGGCGCGTCCCGGAGAAGGCGCAGCAACTTGGCGTTGTTGGCTGCGTCCGAACAGTTCTCCGGGCCGTCCGCCTCCTCGGCGGCGAACCGGGCTGAACAGACGCCGGGCGCGCCGTCCAGGGCGTCCGTCTCCAAACCGGAATCATCGGCCAACACCAGCCACGGTTGGCCCGAGCGGGCTTCCGGCCGCCCGGCCAGCCATTGAGCCAGGGCGCGCGCTTTCTTTTCGGCGTTCTCGGCGAACGTCCGCCCGTCCTCCGTCACCCGCGGCGCGTCGGGAAAATCTTCCAGGGAGCGGCATTCAAAACCCGGCCCCAGGATGGCGCGGATCTCTTCCAGCTTATGCCGGTTGCGGGTGGCGACCAGGAGCTTGATCATCGGCGGAGGCGGAAGGGCTCATTCCAGAAACGCGGCGTGGACCGTGCGGGCCGCCTCATCAGCCCGCTTTCGGTCAATCACCACCGAGACCTTGATCTCGCTGGTGGAGATCATCTCGATGTTGATTTTCTCCCGCGCGAGAATCTCGAACAGGCGGGCCGCGACGCCAGAATGGCCGCGCATGCCGACGCCGACGATGGAGAGCTTGCCGATCTGTTCATTGGCGTCGACGCTCTCGAAGCCGATCTGGGGCTTGAGCTCCTCCATCACCTTCAGCGCCTTGGGCAGGTCGGCCTTGTCCACCGTAAAAGAGACGTCGGTCACCGGATGATTGGCGGCGCGGCTGACGTTCTGAACGATCATGTCCACATTGATCGCCGCCCGGGCCAGGGCGCTGAAAATCTGCGCCGCTTTGCCCGGACGATCCGGCACGCCTTCCACGGTCACCTTGGCCTGGTTTTTGTCCAGGCCGACGCCCCGGACCACTACGTCCTCCATGCTTTTGGCTTCTTCCTTCACGATTGTTCCCGGGTTGTCGTTCATGCTCGAGCGCACCTCAAACACCACGCCGAATTTCTTGGCGAACTCGACCGAGCGCAACTGCATCACCTTCGCGCCGCTGCCGGCCAGCTCCAACATTTCATCGTAGGAGATCTCGTCCAGCTTGCGCGCGTTGGGCGCCACGCGGGGATCGGCGGTGTAGACGCCGTCCACGTCGGTGTAGATCTGGCAAAGCTCCGCTTTCAAGGCGGCCGCCAGGGCGATCGCCGTCAGGTCCGAGCCGCCTCGGCCCAGGGTGGTAATGTGGCCCTCCGGGGTGCGCCCTTGGAAGCCGGCCACGATGACCACCTGCCCCGCGTCGAGGAACCGGTAGATCTGTTTGGGGGTGATGTTCAGGATGCGCGCCTTGGTGTGGACGCCGTCGGTAAGGATGCCCGCCTGGGCTCCGGTGAGCGAGACGGCGGGCACGCCCTGGGCGTGCAGCGCCATGGCCGTCAAGGCGATCGTGATTTGTTCGCCGGTGGAAAGGAGCATGTCCATCTCCCGCTCGGTGGGGATGGGCATAATCTCCTTGGCCATGGCGATGAGCCGATCGGTCATGCCCTGCATGGCGCTGACGACGACCACCACCTGATACCCTTCCTCTTGGGACCTGGACACTCGGGCGGCAACCTTTTTGATTCGATCAGTGGTCGCCACCGAAGAGCCTCCGTACTTTTGAACCAGGACCGCCATTGCCTGCGTCGCTATCCGTTCTTCTCAGTCTGCTCGGCTCATCCCTCTCAATCGCACAATTCAACCCGGTACATCACCGGCTTGCGCTTCACCGCTTCCAGCCGGCCCACGGCCTCCAACGCTTCGGCCATCGCCGCAAAGGGCGCTTTATGCATCATCAGGATCAGCGGCACCGTCTTGCCGGGACAGTCGCCCGGCTGGATCACTGAAGAAATCCCGATCCCTAGGTTGCCCAGAATCGTGGCCACGCGCCCCAGAACCCCCGGCCGATCCAAAACCTCCAGGCGCACGTAGTAGCGGGAGACGCACTCGGCGGCCGGCGCCACCCGCCCGTTGCGCTCATGGGGCACGAACGGAGGCACGCGGTTGGGGCTCTCGTGCTTCAGATCCCGGGCGGCGTCCGCAATGTCGCTCAACACGGCGCTGGCGGTCGGGTCCTGCCCCGCCCCGCGCCCGTAGAAAAGGGTGTCTCCCACCACGTCGCCGCACACCAAGATCGCGTTGAAGGAGTCCGCCACGTTGGCCAGCACATGGTGGTTCGGCACCAGCGCCGGATAGACGGCGGCCTGGATCGTCTTCGGCTCCCCAGGAACCCCGCGTCCGGCAAGCCGCTTGGCCACGCCCAGCAACTTGATGGTATAGCCAAGCTGGTCGGCGAATCGCACGTCAGCCAGGGAAACGGAGCGGATCCCCTCGCGGCAAATCTCCTTCGGCCGCACCCAAAATCCGTACGCCAGCGAGGCAAGGATGCCGATCTTGTGAAGCGAGTCGTGGCCGTCCACATCCAGGGACGGCTCCGCTTCGGCGTAGCCGAGCCGTTGGGCCTCTTTCAGCGCCTGGTGAAACTCGGCTCCCTCCTCTTTCATCCGCCAGAGGATGTAATTGCAGGTGCCGTTGACGATCCCATAAATGCAGTCGATCCGATTCCCAATCAGTCCGTCCCGGAGGGACTTGATGATCGGAATCCCTCCGCCCACGCTCGCCTCGTAATAAAGGTTGGTTCCGTGTTCTCCAGCGGCGGCGAACAACTCCTCCCCATGCGCCGAAAGAAGCGCTTTGTTGGCGGTGACCACCGGCTTGCCCAGCCGCAAGGCGGTCAACACCATTTGCCGCGCCGTCGTCGTGCCTCCGGCAAGCTCCACCACAATCTGCACCTCCGGGTCCTCGACCACCTCGCGCCAGTCCAGCGTCATCAAGGACTCGGGCACAGCCACCTTGCGCGGCTCGTCAAACGCCTTGACGGCGATCTTCTTGAGACGGACACGAATCCCGGCGCGGGAAGCCAAAAGCCCGCCGTTCCGCTTCAGGGCGCGATACACGCCGCCCCCCACGGTTCCCGCGCCGATCATTCCGATCGTCACCTCATCCATAAACCCGACAAGATTGCCTAACCTATGAAGAGGCGACAATAAGAAAGCCGGACAATCCACACCCTGCGCCCCATTCAAGGAACGACCCTCGCCGAAGGAGCGACGCGCCGCCGGCCCGAAGCCGCCGGCCCGGCGCCCGCGCGCGAGCATCGCGGAAACAGGACGCGGAAAGCCTCCCGCCAGGCTCGCGCTTTCAGGTTTTGTTTTCCTTCACAAAATCGCTTGCGCCGCCATTCCATTGGGGCTATAGGACTTTCTAGGCCAAGGAAAAGGACAAGCGTTCTCCCCTAAACCCCTACGAGAAGGATAAACCGGGGGAATATTCAGTCTGAGCGCTTGAAGCAGCAAGACAGGGCGAGGCGAGCGCGATGCGTCCCGAAACAAAGGGCAAAGCGCGGAAGCCGGGGGAAATTTGGGAAAGCTTCCCCGTGGCGTGGTGTCTCTACGAATCGGGACCCGACGGCCGGTTTCACCCCGTCCGGGCCAACGGCAAGGCGGCCGAGCTTCTGGGCTGTGCGCTCGAAGAGCTTCTCCGGGGAGAATGGCGGGAAACCCGCGCGCATCCGGCGGACCGGGAGGCGGCGCGCCTCGATTCAGCCGCGCTCGCGCGGGAAGGAACGCTCACGCTCGAGTATCGCATCCTCGACGAGAACGGCCGGAGCCGCCGGCTTCGAGAGGATTTGCGGCTTGCGCCGCGAAAGACAGGCTCGCCGCTCCAGGCAATCGGGGTTTGGACCGACATCACCGCGGAGACACTTCGCGCGCAAGGATTGAAGTTGCTGAACCGCCTCAATCCGTTGCTCTCATCCCTTCGATCCCTTTCCGATTTGACTGCCGAACTCCCTAAGTTGGCGCTGGAAATCGTCCCTGAGGCCTCCGGCGCGTTCTTGGCGCTCCGGGAAGAAGAAGGCCCGCTCCGCGCCGTTGGAGAAGAAGGCGCGCCGGAGCTGCGCGATCTGGCCGGCGAAGCGCTTTGCCGGCGCGCTCCCTGGGCGGCTCAGGCGGCGACCGAGCGCAAAACCATCGTGGTCAAAAACCCTCAAACGCCGCCCGGATCTCCCCAGCTCTCCTGGGCTATAGCCGCGCCCCTGGTCGCGCACGATCGCCTCCGAGGAGCACTTTGCCTGGAGGCGCTGTCAGATCGGGCTGCCCTCGGCCCAGATCTGAACGATATTCAGCGTCTCGATCGGCTCGCTCCCCTCATAGGGGCCCTGCTGGCAACGGCCGAAACGCAAGCCGATCTCGCCCGCCGGGCCGAAGAAACCGCCGCGCTCGTCTCCGCCCTGAAACGACTCAGCACCCTCGACCCGACCGCCGCCCTGGAAGCTCTCGCCGCAGGGGCCAAAAAGCTTTTCGCCGGAGACTCCTGCCGCATCGTGCTGGCCCAGTCGGAGCGGCGTCTCCTCAGGTGCGTGGTCGCCGAACAGGACGCCTATGCGGACCGCCTGCTCGGTTTCGAGATAGAATGGGGCAAAGGCATTACCGGGGCCGTGGCCGCTTCAGGCAAAAGCGAAATCATCCCCAACGCCCTGGAGGATCCCCGCGGAATCCAGGTTCCCGGAACTCCCGTCGAGCCGGAGGCGATAATGCTGGCCCCGATAAAGAGCAGGCAGAAAGGAGGAGCCGAAGAGACGCTTGGGGTCATCCTGGTCTCCCGCGTGGGCACAGGGCGGCCTTTCCGGAAACGGGACCTGGAGCTGCTGGAGACCCTGGCGGACGCAGGAGCGGTTTCAATCCGCCACGCCAGACTCCATGCCCAGGCCGTGGAGCGAAACCGCCTCCTCGCCGCCGCCCACGAGGCCGTGGAGCAAATGAACCTGGCCGCGGCCGACCCGAAAAAACTTTACGGGGCAATCCACAAAACCGCAGCGGCTGTAATCCCGGCGGGAACTTTCGTCCTCGCGCTCCGCCGGGAAGGGGAAGAAACGGCCGAGGCTGTCTACCTCTACGCGAACAAGGAAACCTTTCCTCCTCGGCCGTTTCCGATCCGAGGCTCCATCCTGGGCCGCGTGTTGGAAAGCGGCCGTCCCCTGCGCATCGACGATGTGGCGGCCGCCAAGCCGCCCATGATTCTCTTCGGTCCGAATCGCCTTCCCGGCTCTTTGCTCGCCGCGCCCTTGCGCCTCGGCGGCAAGGTCATCGGCGCTCTTTGCGCGCAATCCTACGCGCCCCGGGCCTACACCGCCGAGCACCAGGCCCTTCTGGGAATCATCGCGGGACACGCGGCCGTGGCGCTGGAAAACGCCCGCCTGTACCGCGAGCTCCAGGGCTACGCGGCCGAGCTGGAGCAGAAGGTGGCCGAGCGCACCCGCCGCCTGGAGGAGCTCAACGCCCGGCTCCGCCAAGCCAACGAGCGCCTTGCCAAAGCCCTTGAACGCGAGCAGGACCTCGGCCGTCTCCGGACTCAGGTGGTCTCAATCGTGTCCCACGAATTCGGAACGCCGTTGAGCGTGATCTCCACCGGCTTGGATCTGTTCGAACGCTATTACGAAAGTTGGCCTCCGGAAAAACGCCGCGCTCAGCTGGAGCGCATCCGCGCCGCCGCCCAGCGCCTCAACGCCCTGGTCCAGGACATCCTCCTGGCGCGAGGGACCGATCCGCGCCGACACCGTTTCTCCCCCCAACCGTTGGAGCTGGAGCGCTTTTGTCGCGAAGCGGCGGACCGATGCCAGGCGGCCGAACCGCAACATTCGATCCGCTTCGAATACGCCGAGGCCGCCGGCGCCGAAGCGCCGCCGCCGGAGCTGGACGCCTTTCTGCTCGAGTCCATCCTCGCCAACCTCCTCTCCAACGCAGCGAAGTATTCCCCGAAAGGCAGCGAAATCCTTTTCTCGGTCCGGCGCGAGCCGGAGCGGGTGATCTTCGAAATCCGGGACCGCGGCCCCGGGATTCCGCCCGAAGAGCTGAATCGGCTTTTCGAGCCTTTCCAGCGCGGCTCCACCGCAGGCGCCGCCCCGGGAATCGGACTCGGGCTCTTCATCGTCAAACAGGGCGTTGAGGCTCACGGCGGCGAGATACGCCTCCAAAGCCGCCCCGGCGAGGGCCTCACGGCCACAGTCCTCCTGCCCGCGCGCCCCGGCTATCGTCCCAAAACCTCCGTCGCAGCAGACTCATGAAAGCCCGCATCCTGATCATCGAAGACGACGAAGCGCTCAGGGAAAACCTGCGAGACATTCTCTCGGCTGAGGGGTACGAAGTCCTCACCGCAGACGACGGCCAGGAAGGAGTGAAGCTGGCCCGCAGCCGCCTGCCCGACCTGATCCTGTGCGACATCCTGATGCCCCAAATGGACGGCTACAGCGTTCTCCGCGAGCTGCAAAAGGATTCGGTCGCCTCCCTCATCCCCTTCATCTACATCTCGGCCAAAGTCACGCCTGAGGATCTGCGGAAAGGCATGGGGCTGGGCGCGGACGACTACCTGGCCAAACCCTTCACCGCGGACCAGCTCCTGGAGGCCGTCGAAGCCCGTCTGGAAAAGCGTCGCCGGATGGAGGCGCGCTATGCCCAACGCATCCGCGCCCTCAGGGCGGCCGTGGCGGTGACCACGCTGCCCCACGAGTTCCAAACCCCATTGGCCGGGATCGTGGGCTTTTCCGAGATGCTTGCCGAAAACGCCGGAAAGCTTTCGCCGGAGGAAATCCGCGCCATGGCCCAGGAGATCCGCCAGTGCGCCAAGCGGCTCGAAGACCTGGTGGACCGCATCCTCGTCTACAACGAGACCGTGGCCCTGGCCGAGGACCCGGAATTCCTGAGGGCGCTGAAGCGGGAGCAATGCGCCTCCGCAGGACCCGTGGTGGAAAAAATCGCTCGGGAGAAAGCCGCCGCCTACGGCCGGCAAGAGGATCTCCGGCTCGAGACGGAGGATTGCCCTTCAGCTCTCAGCGAGCGGTATTTGCGGCTCCTGGCGGGCGAACTGACGGACAACGCCTTCAAGTTTTCCTCCCCGGGCTCGCCGGTGACCGTTTCTTTCCGACGGCTCGAAGACGGCGGCGCGCTGCTCCGGATCCAGGACCGCGGCCGGGGCATGAGCCCGGCCGACCTGCGGGAGATCGGCGAGTTCGTCCAATTCCAACGCGACCGGTTCGAGCAACAAGGCGCGGGCCTGGGACTGACCCTCGCGCGCGGCATCGTCCGCCTTTACGGCGGGGAGTGGCGCGTGGAAAGCGAGCCGGGCCGGGGCACGACGGCGGCGGTGCGCCTGCCGCCGCCGCAAGAGGCCGCAAGATGAACGGGAAAAAGGTTGTCAGCCCCCGCCGCGGCGCTAGCCTTGAATTATGAAAGAGAACCAAATCGACCGCCGGCGATTCCTTAAGTCAGCCGCGTTGGGCGCGGGCGCGGCGTGGGCCGTGGGCGCGCGGAGCGAGGCGGCGCCCGCCGCCGGGCTCAACCGGCTCCCGCCCGGCAAGCCCGTCATCTTCAAGGCCGTCCAGTGGAGCATGATCGGGGAAAAGCTCTCGATCGAGGACAAGTTCAAGCTCGTCCGCGATCTGGGCTTCGACGGCGTGGAGGTGGACTCGCCCTTCGGGCAGGACCTGAAGCGCCTCCAGGAGGCGGCTCACGCCGCCGGCGTTCAGATCCACGGCGTGGTGGACCCTACCCACTGGAATTTCCGGCTTTCGGACCCGGACCCCAAGATCCGCGAGCGCGCCCTCCAGGACCTGCTCAAATCCATCCGCTGCGCCCACGCCCTGGGCGGATGGGCCGTGCTGCTCGTGCCCGGCCACGGCAAGGACGGAACACAGGAAGAAGTAGCCGAACGTTCCCTGGCGCAGATCCAGAAGGCGCTGCCCCTGGCCGCCCGGCTCGGCGTCCAGATCCTCGTCGAAAACGTCTGGAACAATTTCTGCTACGTGCACAACGGCCCCGGCGACCAGAAAGCGGACAAGCTGGCCGCTTTCATCGACCGCGCCCACAGCCCCTGGGTGGGCTCCTATTTCGACATCGGCAACCACCGGCGCTACGCCGTGCCTTCCCAGTGGGTCCGCACGCTGGGGCTTCGCATCCGCAAGCTCCACGCCAAGGACTACAACCACAAGACCCGCAAATGGGCGGACATCGGCGAAGGCACGGTAGACTGGGACCAGGTGCGCAACGAGTTGGCCCGGCTCAACTACCACGGCTGGGCTACGGCCGAGGTGGGCGGCGGGGACCGCAAGCGGCTGGCGACCATCAAGCGCCAGATGGACGCCGTCTTCGGCGGCTGAGCCGAAGGGGCGCTTCGGCGCGTTTCACAACAAACGAGGCTGGCGGCCTTCCTCGAACGGAAGGCCGAGCTTGCGGTAGCTCAGCTCGGTCGCCACGCGGCCCTGGGAAGTGCGCTTGATGTAGCCCTGGAGGATCAGATAGGGCTCATAGACTTCCTCGATGGTGTCCGGCTCCTCGCCGACGGCGACCGCGAGGGAGTTGATCCCCACGGGGCCGCCGCCGAATTTGCGGAGGATCGCCTCGAGGATCCGCGTATCCATCTCGTCCAAGCCGTCCGCGTCGATCTCGAGCATGGCCAGCGCGCGGCGGGCGACTTCCACGGTGACGCTGCCGCCGCCGCGGACTTGGGCGTAGTCGCGCACGCGGCGGAGCAGGTTGTTGGCGATGCGCGGGGCGCCGCGGCTGCGGCGGGCGATTTCCATCGCGCCTCCTTCGTCGATTTCCACGCCCAGGATCCGCGCCGAGCGGCGCACGATCACGCACAGCTCCTCGGCTCGGTAGTAATCCAGCCGTTCCCGCAAAGGAAAGCGCGTCAGCAACGGCGAGGTGAGCAGCCCGCTGCGCGTGGTGGCGCCGACGAGGGTGAATCGAGGGAGCTTGAGCCGGACGCTTCGGGCGTTGGGCCCCTGGTCGATGATGATGTCCAGCTGGAAATCCTCCATGGCCGGATAGAGGTACTCCTCGATGGCGCGCTGCAGCCGGTGGATTTCGTCGATGAAGAGGACGTCCCCCTCGTCAAGGTTCGTGAGCAGCCCCGCCAGGTCCCCCGCCCGCTCGATGGTTGGGCCGCTGGCCGCCTTGAGCTCCGCGCCCATCGCCTCGGCGATGATGTGGGCAAGGGTGGTCTTGCCCAAGCCGGGCGGCCCGCTGAGCAGGAGGTGGTCCAGCGCCTCGCCGCGCTGCCGCGCCGCCTCGACGGCGATCTGGAGCCGTTCCTTGACCCGCTCCTGGCCGACGAAGTC
>JAGHDA010000139.1 GCA_021160185.1 Verrucomicrobiota bacterium | reverse complement strand
ATGGGAGGCGTGAAAAGAGGTTTTGATTTTAAATAGTTTAAAAATGGAAAAATTAGAAAAACAATTGCGATATATTATTAATGGAAGTGGGATATTTTGTCTGCTTAGTTTCCTGATGTCATGGATGCTTCCAATGACGCCGGAGAGCGTATTAGACTACTATTTGATATATTTAACTCTCATAGCTTGGCCTCTTGCGCTTCTAATTCTTGTTTTGTGGTTTGTTGTGTGGAGGAAAAAGGCAAAACATATGCCATTTGGTATATGGCTTATTGTGGCCTGTTTCATTTTTCGGATAGCTTCATTTGTCTTGATTGCATTTGGATAGTTTCGTTTATATAAGTTAACAAAAGTTGCCTTCTCTGTAATAGATAAAGCGTGATTGCTGAAGTGAGCGCCCAAAGCAGCAATCTGATTCGCACCTACGTCTGGGGCCCGGACCTTTCCGGCACGATGCAAGGAGCCAGCGGCATCGGCGGACTTCTCTGGGTCAATGTGGAAAGTGGATCCCATGCAGGACGCTACTTCGTGGCCTACGACGGCAACGGCAACGTGTGAGCGCCCTAATCAACGCGGCCGGCGGCGCGTTGGCCGCCCGCTGACTCGCGCGGCGACCCATGGCGGACATCAGCTTGTCTCTCTCGTGCGGCGGCTCTGATCCAGTCCGGCGCAGCCTCCCCGGAAATCGCATTTTGCGGAGCGATCAAGGAGGAGATCGGCTTGGGAGCGGAACGACGGGGATTTTCGCGACTTCTTTGCTCCGAGCGTCCGTCGACGCTCGCCGCGCAAAAAAATGGTGGAGCCGAGGGGATTCGAACCCCTGACCCCCACAATGCCATTGTGGTGCTCTACCAACTGAGCTACGACCCCACTGCCCGAAGGCAGGGGACAGTTTATTCAGAGCGCGTCCTTTGTCAAACGGAGTTTTGCGATCTTTCCGAAAACGTCGGAGAAGGTCGCGGGCCGGCCGGTTTCTCTCCATCCCGTTTCGACCGGCTCATTCGAAAAGGCGCCGTTTGCCCGACCGCGGCCTCCGTCATAATCGCTTTCCCCAGGCGAGGCGAACCGCTACCCTCGCCGCTGCGGCCGGAAAGCGCGGCCGCAGGACAGAGGAACAAGAACACGATGAAAAGTTACGACATTGCGGTTATTCCCGGCGACGGCACGGGGCCGGAGGTGATCAGAGAGGCGATCAAGGCGCTTGAAGCGGCCGCGGCCAAGCACGAATTCCGCCTGCAGTTCACCCATTACGACTTCGGCGGCGATCGGTTTTTGAGAACGGGGGAGGCCCTGCCCGACAGCGCCCTGGAGGAGCTGCGCCGATTCCCGGCGATTCTTTTGGGCGCCATCGGCCATCCGGAGGTGAAACCGGGCATCCTGGAGAAGGGCATCCTGCTTCGCATCCGCTTCGAGCTGGAGCAGTACATCAACCTCCGCCCCGTCAAGCTCTACGACGAGCGTTTCTGCCCGCTGAAGGGCAAGAAACCCGAGGACATCGATTTTGTTGTGGTGCGCGAGAACAACGAGGGCCTCTACACCGGCGCGGGCGGACTTGTTTTCAAAGGCACGCCTCATGAGGTCGCCATCCAGGAAAGCGTCAACACCCGCCGCGGGGTGGAGCGATGTCTCCGGTTCGCGTTCGACTACGCCCGCAACCGCCGCGCCCGATCTCCCTGGAAAGGGCTCAAGCCGGAGGAGGTCGCGGCCGGCAAAAAGGCGCAACTGACCCTTTGCGGCAAGACCAACGTCCTGACCTACGCCTTCGACCTCTGGGAACGCGCGTTTCACGAGATCGGCGAGGCGGACTACCCGGAGGTCAAGCGCGACTACGCCCACGTGGACGCCACGACCATGTGGTTTGTGAAAAACCCCGAGTGGTTCGACGTGATCGTGACCGACAACATGTTCGGCGACATCATCACCGATTTGGGCGCCATGATCCAAGGCGGCATGGGCATCGCCGCGGGGGGCAACATCAATCCCCAGGGAACCTCGATGTTCGAGCCCATCGGCGGCAGCGCGCCCAAGTACACCGGCAAAGGGGTCATCAATCCCCTGGCCGCCATTTGCGCCGGGCAGATGATGCTCGAGTATCTGGGCGAGAAAGAAGCGGCCGCCGCGATCGAGCGCGCCGTGATCGGGGTGGTCCGCAACAAGCTCAAGGACCTGGCCGCCGGGCGCATGGGCTATTCCACTTCCGAAGTGGGCGATCTGGTGGCTGAAGCCATCTGAGCTCGGGGGCGCGCGGCCGCGCCGGGCTCCCGTTCCGCGCGCGCCGCCCGGCCGGAAGCGCCGGGCAGGCGCGGCGCCGATCTTTCCGGGACCTCGGCGCAGGCGGAGGAAGCTCCCGGGGCGGGTTCGGCCGCGGCGTCCCCTTGCTCCTTTCCGGCTTGCCCGGAAGGGAATTCTCCCGAAGACTCGGCTTCGCCTTGGGTATGGAAAAACAAAAGCAGAACGACGCTGAACCGGGGTTGCAGACGCTTCCAGGAGATGAAGCGCGGCAAATCATGTGGCGGTTTGCGGACCGCTACGACCTCCAGATGCTGATCCAGTCAGTCCGGGCCGTGGCTCGCGGGCCGGTGGCTCGGTTGGTGGCCGAAGGGGGCCGCAACACTCACGAATGGACCTCGCAGAAGGCCGAGCTGCTGCGCTTCTTCGACGAGGCGGGAATCACCGCCGCGTTCATGGACCCGGAGCACGGCGGCTATCTGGAAGGCCCGAAGAACCTGGCTTTGGCGCTGATCGCCTTCGAGCTGGCGTGGGTGGACGCGGGCGCGGCCACGTGCAGCATGGCCGGCCACCTGGCTTTGGCGCCGATCCACGAGCGCGGCACGGAGGAGCAGAAGGCCCGTTACATGCGTCTCGCGACGCCTCCGGGGCCGGGCGAGGATCGGGAAATCCTCCGCGGCGCGTTTGCGCTGACGGAACCGCTTCCCTATGTGGGCGTGGAAACCGGCATTCTCGGCGGCAAGGCGCGCGTGGCCGAATGGGAAGAGGGCAAGGAGCCGATCCTGCAGGTGGACAAGCGAGGGCGGTTCATCACCAACATGGGCTTCGCCAACTTTGTGACCGCGGCGGTGGACTCGGCCGATCCGCGGATCAAGGGAAGCTGCATGGTCATCCTGGAAGAAAACGATCCGGGCCTCTTCGACCGGGGCGCGCCCACCCGCAAGCTGGTTCACCAGCTTTCCTCGACGCGCGACCCGGTGTTCAGCCTCCGCGTGCCCGCAAGCCGCATTGTGGGAGGCTACACGATCAAGGACGGCGTCCTCATCCCCAACTACAGCCACAGCGAAATTATCGAAGCCGTTTTCCGGAGAACGCGCGTCACGGTGGGGCTCATGACGGCGGCCAAGCTGCTCTCGGCCGTCGAGCCGATCATCCGCTACCACCGAACCCGATTCCGCGGCATGGAAGCGGGCGGTCCGGGCTCTCCCCGCTACGAACTCGGCATCCAGCAAAAAGAGGACGCCACCCATCGCCTCGTGGACGTCTGGGCCGCGGGCGAAGCGAGCGCGTCGCTGGGGTTTGCCGCGGCGCGGCTTTTTGACGAATTGGAGCCGGTTGAAAAGACCGTGCGAGAACAATGGGAAAAGCAGGGCCTGAAGGGCCGGGCGCAGTTTCGGGCGCTCATGCAGGCGCAGAAGGCGGCCCGGGAGCTGTTGCGTCTGCGCGACGAAGGGCCGAAGCCGGCCGACGCGGAGCGCGCGGCGCAGTTGGAGGCCGATCCGGCCGTCCGCTACGCCCTGCTCGACTCGCTGGCCAACGTGTACTGCCCGGCCTGCAAGCTCTGGAACACCGGTCACGGAACCAACATGATGCGCGAAGCCGTCAGCCTGATGGGCGGCTACGGGATCACCGAGGACTGCCCCGGCTTTCTCGCGCACAAGTGGATGGACGCCCAGCTCGAGGCCACCTACGAGGGCCCCGAGGCGGTCCAGCGGCTGCAGCTTTCGCTTACCATGACCAGCCCGCTTTTCCTGGACCAGTTCCGCCGCTGGATTCGCGACCTGCGACGGATCTCGGCCGAGCGTCCGGAGACCGGCGCGTGCGCGCTGGCCACGGCGATGGAGCTTTGGCTCTACGCGCTGGAGCATCTCCAAAAGGCCGTCGACGCCAACGGCGCCAAGTTGTTCCACAAAAACCGCCAGGGCGTTACGTTCCCGATGGCCGACGCGTTGTGTTGGCTGCTGGCGGCCCGGGAATTCATCCTCGACACCCTGGAACTGGTTGAAAAAGGCCCGGAACATCCTGCTCTTCAGGGCGGCGCGGAAGGAACGGCGGCGTTTTACACTGATTTGTGCTGGGCGCATTGCGGGCGGGTCGCCGGCGAAGTGGGT
>JAGHDA010000448.1 GCA_021160185.1 Verrucomicrobiota bacterium | reverse complement strand
CCCCGCCACGGCCAGCCCGGCGTCGTTGTGGGTGTGGATGCCGACGGGAACGCGCAGGCTCTTCCTGGCCGCCTCCACCGCCTGAGCAATCTCCCGCGGCAGTCGCCCGCCGTTGGTGTCGCAAAGCACGATCCGGTCCGCCCCGCCCTCCTCGGCCGCCTTCCATGTCGCCACCGCGTACTCCGGATCGTCAAAATAGCCGTCGATCGCGTGCTCGGCGTCGTAGACCACAAAGCGGCCGCGGTCCTTGAGAAACCGCGTCGTGTCCCGGATCATCGCCAAATTCTCCTCCGCCGAAGCGCGCAGAACATGGCGCACGTGCAGAGGCCAGGTCTTGCCGAAAATCGTCACCACCGGCGTCTCGGCCTCCGCCAACAGCCGCACCTGGGGGTCTTCCTCCACCGGAACCCCTTTGCGTCGGGTCGAGCCGAAGGCCGCCAGCTTCGCCAGGCGCCATCGGCGCTTCTTGGCTTCCTCGAAAAAGGCGATATCCCGCGGATTGCTCCCCGGCCAGCCGCCCTCGATATAATCGACGCCGAAACTGTCCAGTCGCTCCGCGATCCGGAGCTTGTCCGCCACTGAAAAATTGACGCCTTCGCCCTGGCTCCCGTCCCGGAGCGTCGTGTCGTAAATCTCGATTTTCCTGGCCATTGCCGCCACTCCTCCGCCGCAGGCGGAAAAGGCAGTTATTAAGGCATCCAGCGCTCCGATGCAAAGGCCAAAACCGGCGCCGAATCGGCGGGCGCGACCTCGGAACGGGAACCGAAAGGATGGCTCAGAAAAATTCGGCCGGAACGATTCCCTCAGAAACAGGCTCAGGCGAGGCCCTCGAGGCGAAGCTCAAGCGACACAAGATCGGCCTCCTCCGCTCCAAGGACGAACCGGTCAATCTCCCGGCGGAGAAGCGGCGCTCCTCGAAGCAGGCCCCGCCGCCGGCCAAGCAGTCGAAGAGGGTTCCGCCGCCGCCCGAGTCATCAATGTGCCATCTTATCCAATTCCGCCTCTTCGAATAATCATTCCTTTGAAAAAACCAGCCCTCAGGCGCCGCTTTCCGCTCCAAACAAAGCGAGCGGAATGAGAGGCGGCAACGCAGGGCCGGACAAGCACAGAGACGGAGGGTTTGCCGCTTGCCTTGGGAAGGGCGGGCTCTCCAAGATGGATCCGGAAACAGAACCCGAATGGACAAGCGATGAAAAAGATTTCCCGCCGTCGTTTCATGGGCGGCTCGTTGCTGGGCGCGGCCGCCATGACATGGCGCTTCGAGGAGCGTCAGCTCCTGGCCCGCGAGGCCGAAGGCTCGCCGCCCGCCTCCGCGCCGAGCCGGGCGCCGCTCCTGCCGACCGGCCGCATCGGAAACCTGCGAATCACCCGGCTCATCTGCGGCGGCAACTTGATCAGCGGCTTCGCGCACAGCCGAGACCTGATCTACGTGTCCGACCTGCTGCGCCGCTATTTCACCGACGAAAAGGTGCTGGAGACGCTCCATCTTTGCGAGGCCTGCGGGCTCAACGCGATGATCCTGCGGCTGGACGACCACACCGCCCGCATTCTCAAGAAATTCCGCGCCGGCGGGGGCAAGATGCATTGGATCGCCCAAGTCAAGCTGCCTCCCGAAGAAAGGACGCGCGAGATCAAGCTGGCGGCGGACCGCGGCGCGGCGGCGGTGTACGTCCACGGCGGGGTGGGCGACGCGCTGGTTCAGCGCGGGGAAGTCCGGCTGTTGAAGGAAGCAGTGGAAGCGATCCGGGAACTGGGGCTTCCAGCCGGAATCGGCGGTCACAGGATCGAGGTTCCCAAGGCGTGCGAGGCGGCCGGCGTCGAGCCCGACTTCTACATGAAGACCTTCAACAGCAAGCAGTACTGGTCGGCCGGCCCGATGCCGCGGCACGACAGCGTGTGGGCGGAAACGCCGGAGGAAACCAGGCGGTTCATGGAAGGCGTAGACCGACCCTGGATCGCCTACAAAACGCTCGGCGCAGGGGCGATCCACCCCGAACAAGGCTTCCGCTACGCTTTCGAAAACGGGGCGGATTTTATCTGCGCGGGGATGTTCGACTGGCAGGTCGCTGAAGACGCGGAGATCGCCCGGCGCGAGATCGCGCGCGCCCGCCTCCGGGCCAGGCCGTGGAATTGAGAGGCCGGGCGCTTCGCCGTTGCCTTTCCGGAGGGAACCGGTAGCCTGGTGCGCATGCGAAAGGCGTGGCTGTGTTTCCTGCTCCTGGCGTTGGCCGCCCCGGCCGGCGTCGAAGCCGCGGCCTCGGGCCGGATCCTGAAAGTCCTTAAGTTCTATGTGGACGCCAAGGGCCGGCACGCCCGCAGCCCGAGCCTCTACCAACGGGACGCCTATCAGGCCTGGCTCCGGCAGCATCCGGAAGCGCGCGGCGGCCTGCGCATTTGCGTGCATTGGGCGGCGAATCGAGAGGCCCAGAAAGAAGGGCTTCGCCTCCGGGCGGAGTTGATCACCGCCAACAGCTCCAAGGCGAAGCCGATCGTGGTGGAGCGGGCGGTCCGGCGCGGATTTCTGGGACGGAAATGGGACGCGCTCGAGCTGCTTGGAAAGCCCTACCGCAAAGCGGGCCGGCTGATCGCCTGGCGCGTGACGCTCTGGTCCGGCAAAAAGCTGCTCGCTGAGGAACGTTCCTTTCTCTGGTAAGGAATCCGGCGTCCGCCGCTGCGGCTCAAGCCGCGGGGCGCAGACCGCTGTCTTCTGCTACGAACCGGGCCCGGAGTCGGGCGTACACCGCCGCCAGCACAGCGAAAATCGCCGTCACTCCCAACATCATTCCCGCGTAGAGCAGGAACTGGGCCGCCCCCTCCGCCCCAATCAGCCGCTTGTTGAGGTCGGTGATCACGGCGACCAGCAGATCGCCCACCGCCACGGTCAGGAGCCAGAAGCTCATGATCGTGCTCTTCATCGAGGCGGGCGCCTGGGAGAAAGCGAACTCCAGGCCGGTAGTCGAGAAGAGAACCTCCCCGGATGTGAGGATGAGGTAGGGAAGCGCCTGCCAGAGGATGCTCAGCTCCGCTCCGGCGCGGACCCGGGCCTCCAACCAGGCGCACACGGCGAAGGAGGAAGCGGCCAGGAACATCCCCGCGGTCATTCGCCGCAACGGGGTGGGATTCAACCCGCGCTTGGCCAGCCAGGGATAGAGCACCCCGGTAAAGAGCGGAATCAGGATCATCACCAGAAGGGGATTCAACGACTGGATGCGTTCCGCGTCGATCGTAAAGCCCCACAGATCAAACGGCCGCATCTGAGCCCCTTGCAGGACCCATGTCGAAGCGGTTTGATCGAAAAGCGACCAAAACACCGGCAACGGGGCGTAGAGCATCAGAATGCCCAGGACAGCCTTGACCGCGCCGACCTCGCTTGGGCTGAAGCGATCGCGGGCTGCGTCCAGAAAAGAGCTTCCCGGCCGACGAGCGGCCCGCCGCTTCCAGGCATGCCATAACACTTTGAAAAAGCCCGCCTGCTTGGTCTGGCGCGCGGGCGGCTTGCGCACATAGGCGGGCGTGCCCAGCCAGAAGATCAACGTGGCCAGCCCCATAGCGATGCCCGGAATGGCAAAGGCCCAACTGTAGCCGGCGCGCTCCTTCACCCATGGGATGATGAGAAAGGCGAAAAACGAGCCAAAGTTGATCGCCCAATAGAACATGCCGTAGACCTTGGGGAGAAGATGTTCGCGCTCCGGGCCGAACTGATCTCCGACAAAGGCGGAGACGCACGGCTTGATCCCGCCCGAGCCGATCGCGATCAGCGCCAACCCCACATAGAGCCAGGCCTGGCTCCCCTCGAAAATCGCCAGCACCCCGTGGCCCAGGCAGTAGAAAAGCGAAATCGTCAGAATGGTCCAATAACGCCCCCACCAACGATCCGCGATCCATCCGCCCAGCAGCGGCATGAAATACACCGCCGCGATGAACAGGTGCATCACCTCGACGGCCTTCTTGTCGCCCATCATGAGCACTTCGGCCATGTAGAGCGTCAGAATCGAGCGCATGCCGTAGTAGCTGAAGCGCTCGGCCGCCTCGTTGCCCACGATGAAAGGCACCGAGCGGGGCATCCTGTCCACGCGCGCCGCGCCGCTTTTCGTCGCCCCCGCGTCAGTTGAAATCGCTTCCTCTTCGCTCATCGGCCCATGTTCCTTTCTCCCGAACGCCCCTGCGCCGCCGGTCAGTCGGCGGGCGATTGTAAAGGAAGGGCGCCTTCCGCGCCAGCCCTC
The DNA here is from genome assembly GCA_021160185.1 of Verrucomicrobiota bacterium. Classification (GTDB taxonomy): domain Bacteria; phylum Verrucomicrobiota; class Verrucomicrobiia; order Limisphaerales; family CAZBKV01; genus JAGHDA01. The sequence continues at coordinate 834 of JAGHDA010000448.1, read as the reverse complement.
GCCCGGCGCAAGGATCACGAAACACAACGCTCCCCCTCCGCCCGGACAAAGGGCGGCGCTCGCGTCTCCCAGGGAAGGTAAAAACACGCCGCCGGACCAGGCGGCCCGCCGGCGATCAAAACGAAGAGATCAGCTCTTGCGGGAAGTGTTTGCGAAGAAACCGGAGATTTCCCGAACCACGCGCGCGCTCGAGCACTTGGGGCACTTTACCTTGACCGACTCGAGCTCTTTCACGCTCATCGTCTTGCTGAACCGCTTGCCGCATTTTGCGCATCGATACTCATACGTCGGCATGGCAGCTCCTCCTTCTTCGTTCCTTCCAAACTCGGCCTCAACAATAACGATCCGACGCATTTTTCAAGTCTCTGATGCCCTTTAATTGAAAGTTTCGGTCGCCAACTCGGGAGACCGGCGATCGGGAGACTTTTCAAGGCCGCCTTGCAAGGACGAGGTACTGGCCTCCCAGCGGAAGCGAGGCGAGAGCAGGCTCGATCGGCCGGAAAAATCGGAGCGCGCGCGGGAAGAGGAAGAGGTAATCCGTCCGCGCCACGCGCAAGCCGGCCGCTTCCGCCAGACAGCGGGTTTGCGCCGCCCCCAACGGCGCGGCGTCCCGATCGAACGGCGTCCGCCGCATGACCCATCGGGTTCCCGGATTCCAGGGGTTGTTTTCCCACACCGCAAGCGCGCCGCCCGGGGCGAGGAGCGCGGCTAACCGCCGAGCCAACGGCGGACGATCGGGGGGCGGGATGTGGTGCAGCACGCCGTTGAGGTAGACAAGGTCGAATGGGGCAAGCGGTTCAGCAAGACGATGAGCGTGAAAGAGCTCGAGTCGGT
>JAGHDA010000285.1 GCA_021160185.1 Verrucomicrobiota bacterium | reverse complement strand
GCTCGGCGGGGCTCGCCTTTGCTTCCCGGCTGACAGGCAGGGTGAGACGAATCGCCGGCTGCCGCTTGAACGTGCTGGTGGCCACCATGAACATGAGCAGCGCCAGCAGGATGTCGATCAGCGGCACCATGATGCCAGTCGGCGGACGGAGTCTTCTGCGGATGGCGAACTGCATGATCAGGCCCGGGCTTCAGCCGCTTTGCTTTTGCGCCGGACGCCTGCGCCGGTTTCGCGCCGGTAAAGCCGGCGGAGGAACTCGTCCAGCAGGTTCTCCAATTCCACCGAGAAATTCTCCACCTTCTTAGTGTAATAGCTCCAGGCGATCAGGGACGGGATTGCAATCGCCAGGCCGAACAAGGTGGTGTTGAGGGCGATCGAAATGCCTCGCGCCAGCGCCCACGTGTCCGCCGCGCCCGCTTGTCCCAGGTCGGCGAAGAGGACCATCAAGCCCTGGATGGTGCCCATCAGGCCCAACAGCGGGGCCACGCCGACGATGATCTCCAGCACGACCAGGCCGCGTTCAAGGCGGATGATCTCCTGCCTGGCCCGGGTTTGGAGGGCGTTGATGTTGTCCGCCTTGGGCCAACTCAGGTGGGCTGCGGCCGTCAAGGCCAAGCGGGAAAGAGCGGAAGGAGCGCGTTCGCAGGCCGCCTGGAGAATGGGCAGGTCCTTGCGGGTGCGGCAGTTCTCGATCGCTTGTTCGACGCTTTCGGGCGCGACGTTCTTCCGCCGCAGCGCCCACCCCCGTTCGAGGATAAAGGCCAGGCTGACCAAAGAGGTCAGCAGCAGCGGCGCCATGAAAAATCCGCCCGCCTGGAAGAACTGGATCATTGCTCAGCTTCGTTTCTTCGCGCGGAAAGAGCCGTCCGCCGCGGCCTCCGTCGCTGTTCTGGTGGTTGTTCTAGTAGTAGAATGTGAAACGCACATCTCGGTAATCTTGTCCGATCAGGCGGCGGATCTCCGGCGGCCACGGCTCGTAGGGAGCGGGCTTGGTGATCGCCAATTGGCAGATCGTCGTGTACAGCTCGCCCACGTTGGATTCCGCCACGCGCATGTTCGTAATCCGACCATCCTTCGTGAGGCGGAATTCAAGCACAACGCGGCCCACCCGGTCCAGGCTGTAGCGTTGCTCCTGGAGGAGGGCGTACCAGCATTGCTGGACGGCGGCGATGAACTTGCGGTCGTAGTCGCCCAGCGGGCTGGCCTGCACGTCGAGGGAGGCTTGAATCGAGAAGCGCCGCACGCCGCCTTCCTGGCGCATCTTCCGGCCGATGAGGGCGCTGGAAGAGCCGGGAGCGGGTTGGGAGCCGAGAGCTTCGGCGAGGGTCCGCGGCCGCTTGCGCGGCGGCCGCGCGGCGTATTCGGCGAAGGGGTTGATCGAGTTGCTCGATGTCGTCGGCCGCGCGCTGGCCAGCATCAGATCGCCCGGACGCGGCGGCGCGGGAAGGGGCTCGGCCTTGCCGGGCGAGGGTTCTCGGGGCTTGGTTTCGGTTTGCATCGCAAGTTGGGGCGTGGGCCCCGTCTCGAAAGCCGGAGTCTTTTCGGTTTCCGGCGGCGGCGCGGGCTTGAGCGGGGCGGGCTTGAGGGCGAGGGAAGCCGGCGAGTCGGGAACGAGGGTGTCGGCGGTTTTGAGCACCTTTTGCTGAGCGCCTTCCAGTTTGGGCTGTTCGCCCGCTGGGCTCGTGTCCGGGTTGGCGGCCCGGCTGTTGACCGAGGAGTAGTAAGGGGTGTCCGGGGGCGGCTCGGCGCTCGCCTGTTCCGCCGCCACATCCACGAAGACGACCGGGATCTGGCGTTCCCTTTGGGCCGCGCGGGCCGCGAGCCGTTCCCGGAGCTTGGCCGAAGGGGTTGTGAAGCTTGCCTCCCACCAACCGCGGCGCGCACCCAGCTCGATCGCTCCGAACCCGAAGAGATGGATCAACGCGGAAAGAAAAAAGGCGCGCCCCAGCGCAGAGCGCGGCAGAAACAAAACTTGCGTTGGAGCCCAGGCGGCCTTCACCCTTAAGTCAAGAATGCCCCGCCCGCGCCGCTAGCGCAACCCGGGGCGGAAGAAACCCCAAGTCGCGCCGGGCCCTTAATATCGGTAGGTGATCCGCGCCTTGTTCAGGTCATAGGGGGACATTTCCAGCGCCACCTTGTCTCCGACGCTGATGCGGATGAAATGCTTGCGCATCTTGCCGGAGATGTGCGCCAAAACTTCATGCTTGTTCGGCAGAGCCACCCGGAACATCGTGCCCGGCAGCACCTGGGTGACCACTCCGTCGATTCGAATGACGTCCTTTTTGCCCACGCTGTTTCCGTTGATCCAAGCCTCCTGTTTCGGCTCCCCTTCGATTGCCTCGCCGCGCCGAATGAGTCTAGACTGTCCCTAACTTGAGCAAGAAGGGCCGCTCCTGCAAGAGGGGATTTCGGCCCGAGGCTTGAAGCGGCGGCGCGGCGTTATGAAACGGACATTCGAACACTTCCGCTATTGCCCTCGATGCGGCCGGTGCGTGGAGCCCACGCTTGGCGGCCCCCTCCGATGCGAGGTCTGCGGCTTCGTCTACTTTTTCAACCCCGCTGCGGCCGTTGGCGCCTTTACGCTCGGCCCGGACGGACGGCTCCTCATGCTTCGCCGGGCCAAAGACCCCGGCAAGGGCAAGCTCGGTCTGCCGGGCGGCTTCATCGACATCGACGAGACAGCCGAGGCGGCCCTGGAGCGTGAGATCGGCGAGGAGGTCGGCGCGCGCATCGCTTCCTGGGAATACCTCTGCTCCGAGCCCAATCAGTACGATTACGCCGGAGTCCGCTACCCGGTGTTGGATCTCTTCTACAAAGTGCGCCTGGAAGAGGGGGAGCTTCGCGCCGACCGCGAAGAAGTGGCTGGGTGGACGTGGATTGCTCCCGCCAAGCTGCGTCCCGCCGATCTGGCGTTTGTCTCGGTCCGTCGCGCCTTCGCGGCTTGTCGGAGCCGTTTGCTGGATTGAGAGCCGCCGAGCGAGGGAAAACCGGCAGCCGGACCGCGGCGTCACTCCGCGGCGTGTTCGATCGGCTTTTCGTAGATGCGGTAGACCTTGTAGGGCGTTCCGCCGAATGTCTCGATGATCCGGCGCATCGGCAGGTTGTCTTCGAGGATCCAAGACGCCTCGGCGGCGCGAAAGCCCAGCGGCAGCCCCACTGCAAGTCCTTCGGTGAGCATGGCCGCCTCGAGGCCGCGGTTGCGGTAGTTTTTCTTGACGCCGAAAGCGAGCACCCGGGCCAGCTTGGGGTGTTTAAGCTTGAGCAGGTAGGGGAGGGCGCGAAACAGCCCCGGAGAGAGCACGCGGCCCCGCATCGGCCGGAAAGCCACATTGTAGTCCGGAAGCGCCAGCATGAACGCCGCCGGCCGACCCCGGTCTTCCGCCAGCCACACGAAGCCTTCCAGGAGAAGCGGCTTGAGCCGTTCCGCCAAGAAATCGATCTCCGCGTCGGTCATCGGCACAAACCCCCAATTTTCCTCCCAAGCTTCGTTATAGACCTCTTTGATGAGCGCCAGGTCGCCGGGGACGGTCCGGCGGCGGACTGGACGGAACGTAATCTCCGGATGGCGGCGCCGGCACACCTCGGCAAGCCGCCGCAGCTTGTCCAGGGGGCTTCTTTCCAGGTTGATGTAGAAAGCCAGCAAGTCCTTCGCTTTCCGGAAGCCTGTTCCTTCCAGCAGGGCGGGGTAATAGGGCGGGTTGTAAGGCATCATGAGCACTGGCGGGCTGTGGAAGCCCTTGACCAGCAGGCCGCACTCGTCGTTGGCGGTGGGATTCAGCGGTCCCAGCAGATGCCGCATGCCCTGATCCGCCGCCCACCGCGCCGCCGCCTCGAACAAAGCCCGCGCCGCCTCGGGCCGGTTCACGCACTCGAAAAACCCGAAGATGGCTGTGTCCGGACCGTGTCGCTGATTGAAATGATCGTCGATTATGCCCGCGATCCGGCCGATCGGCTTGCCCTGCGCCTCCGCGATCCATAATTGCATCCGGGCGTGCTCGAAGAAAGGATTCGCGTCGCTGAACACCTTGGCCGCGTCGATCAAGAGAGGCGCGACCCAGTTCGGATCGCCGGCGTAGATGTGGTAGGGAACTTTTAAGAACCGGCGGATGCCGCTTCGATCCCGCGCCAGGGGGCGCACCGTGAAGTCCGCCCGGACCGATTGAAAGACAGGCGACCGTTGCGCGACGGCGGGGGCGGCTTGTCCGATTCCGCTTCTTGTTTCCGACACAAGCCGACTTTCCCTCAATGCGCCGTTCCGGTCAACGACTAGACGAGCGCGTCGAGCTGAGAAGCGGCGGGGTGTGACAGCCGAGGCGTTGGCCTCGATGGGCTTGCGCCCTTTTTACCGCGACGCATCCGACTTTTCCTCGGGGCGCAGGCGCGTTCGGTTAGGGAACTCCTGCGGCGGCCTGTGCCAGGGTTGGAATCTCCCCGGTCTGCCCGGAAGCGACAGCGGCGGAAGCGGCTCGAAGCGGCAGAGAGTTTGGGCCAGGTCGGCATCCCAACGGTTCCTTTGCGTGCGATCGGCCAGCTCGCACGCCGCCGCCTGAATCCCGACGAAGGAAGGCAGCTCTTCGGGCTCCAACCCGGCGCGGATGTTGCTTCGGTCCCACGCCGCGCCCGCCGCATTATCCGCGAGCCGCCGCCGCAGATCGGCCGGGAGCGGAATTCTCTTCGGCCATGCGGATTCCACGTAGCATCGGTCCGGATTCAATCGCACGAAGCGCGCCCCGGCTTTCCGAAATCCTTCCACTTGAACGAGGATATGCGGGTGATCCGGGGCCGTCTGGACGTGATCGCGTTCGTTGGCGTACACGATCACCGCCGCGCGCGGACAGTTTCGGACCGCTTGGGGAATGCTTGGCGCGGCGTCCCGCCAATGCCAGAAAGCCGCCGCCTCGGCCACGGTGGGAAAATGCGCCGGTCGCTTCTTCCCATAGAGCCTGCGCCGTTCCGCTTCGCGCAGGAGCCGCGGCGAATACCATGCCTTGATTCCGTCCCCTGGATCCCACATCACCGCGCATTCCAAGAAATCCCGCTTCGGATCAAATCGGCCGTCGCCGTCCATGTCGAAGAAGAGCGCTCCGCGCAGCCGCGCCGTCTCCGGGGAGCTCCGCCACTTCCCCGCCGGAGAGAGTTCGGGCGAGTAAGCGAGCTTGGATAGGTCGAGTTTTCCGGTCTTCGGATCGTAAGCGGGGTTGAGCCTTTGGCCGAACCCGCCCAATTCGGCGTTGGCGGCGCCTTCGCCGTAGGGCGATTCCAACGAGGCGTAGAACGCCAGGTCGGGAAATTCCTTTCCGTGCTCGGCCATGACAAGCCCGCAGGCGTTGCCCCCCTGGCTTCGGCCGATCAGCCCGCAATTTTTGTAAAGAACGCGCATCCCCGGGATCAGCTCGTCCAGCGAGCGGCCTTCCTTGTCCCGAAGCCGTCCCGTGGCAAACCGGATCACGTCCGCCAGCGCCCGGATGGACCGGGGACCGCGAAAGTCGTAGCTTCCTCCGCTCCGCGCCTCCCCGCGCCCGCCGCCGGGGAAGGCGAAATGTAGCTCTACAAACCCGAACCGCGTCAGCTCGGGCCGGCCGGCGGCCGCGCCGGGGCCGAACCCGCCGAGCACGTTGATCGCCACCGGAGCGCCTGCCTCGTACCGCGGTTTCGGAGGAGCCAGGACGCGCACGGCCACGCCGAGGCGTCCGCACGCCGCCGAGGGAACGTGCGTGAGAATCCCCAACGACGCCGGAATCGGCCCTGGAGAAACCGGCCTCCGCGCTCCTGCCTGAGCCGTCAAACAAATCGCCGCGCTCAGCGCAAAGGCGCGTCCGCACAGTCCGACAGCGCGCGCTTTCATGTTCCCGATTCTCTTCCATGCCGCGCCTTCGGTCCAGAGAAAAAGGCCCGAAGCGCCGCGCTTCCCGCGCATTCCGGAGGAGGAAGCGCCCCGGCGCGCGCTGCTTCAGATCTCTTGGGAACTTCCCGGCGTGGGAATGACGCGGGCCGCCACACGGGCAATCGTCAGCCCTTGAACCAGGATCGAGAACACGACCACCATGTAGGTGATGCTCACCAGCGCGTCCCGCAGAGAGCCGGCCGGCAGGGAAAGGGCCAGGGCGATGGAGATGCCGCCGCGGAGGCCGCCCCAGGTCATCATCGTGACGGCTCCGGGCGCGAAGGGACGGCGGCGGCGCAACAAGAGGGCGGGCAAGCTCACGCTGGCCCATCGCGCCCCGAGCGCGAGGGGAATCGCCGCCGCGCCCACAAGCAGCAGCCGGGCCGAAAAATCCAACACCAACGCCTCCAGCCCGATCAGCACGAAGAGCACGGCGTTGAGCGCCTCGTCCGTCAACTCCCAGAACATGTCCAGGTGCGCTCGGGTGCGGGCGGACATGGCGAACCGGCGTCCGTGGTTGCCGATGAGAAGGCCGGCGACCACCGTGGCGATCGGGCCGGAGCAATGGAGCGCGTCGGCCAGGGCGTAGCCGCCGGCCACCAGGGCCAGGGTCACGAGGACTTCCACCTGGTAATTGTCCACGCTCTTGAGCATTCGGTAGGCGATCCACCCCAACGCCAATCCCATCGCCGCGCCTCCCAGCGCCTCCTGGAGGAACAAAACCCCCGCGCGCCCGATCGAGAAGGCGCCTCCTTCCAGCGCCGCTTCGGAAAGGATGAGAAACGCCACGATGCCCACGCCGTCGTTGAACAGCGATTCGCCGGCAATCTTGATCTCCAGATCCTTCGGCGCGCCTGCGCTGCGCAGGATGCCCATCACTGCGATCGGGTCGGTCGGCGAGATCAGCGCTCCGAACAAGAAACACGCTTTCAAATCCAGCGGCATCCCCGCCGCTTGGGAGAGGAAGCGCAGGCCGAAGCCGATCAACGCGGTGGAGAGCGCCACGCCCGCCGTGGCAAGGGAGAGGATCGTGTAACGGTTCCGGAGAAGATCGTCCAGGTTGATGTGAAGCGCCCCCGCAAAGAGCAGGAAGCTGAGCATCCCTTCCATCAGCGCCTGATTGAAGTCGATCCGGCTCAGAATCCCCTTTGCCGGCTCGGCGAGCCCCGGAATCCACCGGCCGACCACGGCCAGCGCCAGCGACGAGACCAGGGCGATCAGCATCACCCCGATGGCCGTGGGCAGCCGGATCCATCGGTAGTTCGCGTAGCTGAACACCGCCGCCAGGGTGAGCACCGCCGCGATGATGTCGAAAACGCTCATTTTTCCCGCAGCCCATTCTTGCTTCTCCGGCCGGGGCTTGCCAGCAACTTGCCCGCGGGCCCTCCGCCGGGGAAGATGAGCGCGCATGAGCGAGAAAGAGGAGATTCCCAGTTCGCTGCGGCCGGGCACGCTTTACCTGGTGGCCACGCCCATCGGGAACCTGGAGGACATCACTCTGCGGGCCGCGCGCGTGCTGCGGGAATGCGACCTGGCGCTGGCGGAGGACACCCGCCGCACAGGCCGCCTCCTGAAGCATTTGGGAGTTCGCAAGCCGATGTGGAGCTGCCACAAGTTCAACGAAGCCCGCCGGGCGCAGCCGCTTCTCCGACGCCTGGCCGAAGGCGCGCGCGCGGCGTTGGTGGCGGACGCCGGGACGCCGGGCGTGAGCGACCCGGGCGAACGGCTGGTGCGCGCCGTCCTCGAAGCTGGATTTCGCGTCGAGCCGGTCCCCGGCCCGTGCGCCCTGATCGCCGCGCTCGCGGCGAGCGGACTCCCCACCGCCGAATTCCACTTCGTCGGCTTTCTTCCCCACAAAAGCGGCGCGCGCCGGCGCGAGCTGGAACGGCTGTCCGCCTTGCCGGGCACGTTGGCGATCTACGAATCGCCTTACCGGATCGAGCGGCTGCTCGAGGAGCTGGCGGCGCTCATGCCGGATCGGTTCACGGTCCTGGCCAGGGAATTGACTAAACGCTTCGAGGAATTCCTCCGCGGCGCGCCCGCCGAGCTGCTCGAAACCTTCCGGACGCGGAAGCCCAAAGGCGAGTTCGTGGTCATGATCGCTCCGGCGGGGGGGGAGGCGCCTGCCGGGCTTCGGAGCTGGCTTGGGCCGCCCTTCCGCCCGCCCTCCCCCCCGGGGCGGC
>JAGHDA010000081.1 GCA_021160185.1 Verrucomicrobiota bacterium | reverse complement strand
GCCCCATTAACGGCGCTCCCCCGTAGACTTCCGGATCGATCTTCCGTTTGATAGCGCGAAAAGCCCCTTTGGCCAGCAAGGCGCCCAAGGCGCGCTTGGGGGTCTTCGTCAGCTCCTTCTTCAACCACCGGAACAGCCCGGTGGAAAGGCTTTCGCAGGTCTTAAGGACGATATTGCCCACAAATCCGTCGGCCACCACCACGTCCACTCGACCGGAAAACAAATCATGCCCTTCGACATTGCCGATAAAGTGGATGGGCACCTGCCGACATAGTTTGAAGGTTTCCAGGGTCAAATCGTTGCCTTTGACCTCCTCCACGCCCACGCTCAGCAAACCCACCCGGGGACGCGGCGCCCCTAAAATGTCTCGGGCGTACACATGGCCCATGATGGCAAATTGGACCAATTGCAAGGGGCGGCATTCCACGTTGGCCCCGGCGTCCACCAGCACGAAAGGATTCTCCGGCGAAGGAATGACCGCCATGATGGCCGGCCGTTCCACGCCCTCCAGCGGACGGAGGCGAATGACCGCCGCGGTAACCACGCCGCCGGTGTTTCCCGGGGAAACCACCGCGTCGGCCTTGCCCAGCTTGACCAGGTCCACAGCCCGAAGGATCGAGCAATCCCGTTTGCGCCGAAGCCCTTCGACCGGTTTGTCCTGCATGGTGAGGACTTCGCTGGCGTGGACAATTTCCAGCCGGTCCGGATCAACGGCGTGACCGTGGAGGGCGGGCGCGATCTGCGTCTGATCTCCCACCAGATAGATTTTCTGGATCGCCGGGGTGGAGCGCAGGGCCAACAACGCGCCCAACACCACGACCTTGCAGCCGTGGTCTCCCCCCATCACATCAAGGGCGATTCGCATGCGCCGCGCCTCCCGCGTTGCAGAAAACTCGAGCGCTTCGGCCTGCTTCAGCCTTGGGCTTTGACGGTCATCACCTGCCGCCCCTTGTAGAAGCCGCAGCTCGGACAGGCTCGGTGCGGTCGGTACGGCGACGCGCACTGAGGACAACGATCGATTTGGGGCAAACGCAACGCGCTGTTAGAAGCCCGGCGCATGCGCTGCCGACTATAAGAAGGTTTTCTCTTCGGTACGCCCATTTCTCGAATCTATTTCGTTTTCCGTGTCGATTTACAGTTGGAGTCTGTCCAAGACGGACCACGCGTCCAAACCGTCGTTCGGCTCTTCAGCGTCCCCCCTGTAAGCCGCCTCCTCAGGCAGCCCCTTGCATCCCGCATCGCATAGCGGATGCTGCGGCAATGCAAGCGCCAACTCTTCGCGAATCAAAGGCAAAAGGTCAAGACAATCTTCTTCGACCGGCAAAGCCTCCTCGCCGAGGACGGGCGCATGCGCCTGCCAGTCCTCCAGGACAACGCGGTCTTCAAATTCGTTCAAGCACCGGACGCATACGCACCGTATTCCCAGCTCGAGCCGTCCGCTGAGCAACAAGCCCTCCCCGGTCCATTCCACCGTAAACTCATAATCGAACGGGCCGGTGAGCTTGATCATTTCGTCCAGGGACTCCAGATCCAAAGCGGCGGCCGGCAATTGCCCCTCAAGCTTCAGCGTCCGCCGGCGCGCCTGGCTCAGATTGACTCGCAACGGTTTCATTTTCGTCTCCTTTGCGCCCGTTTCTCAGGCCTTCGCGCCGGGGCTTTTCAGGGCCGCTTCACTGGGCGGTTCGAAGCTTCTCCTCCAACGCGGCTTGGACCTCGGGCGGCACGAACGGGCTTACGTCGCCGCCCAACCGACAAATCTCCTTCACAATTCGGGAGCTGAGGAAGGTGAAGGTGTCGCGCGGCATCATAAAAATGGTCTCGATCTCACCGTTCAGTCTCCGGTTCGTCAACGCCAACTGAAATTCAAATTCAAAGTCCGAAACCGCCCGCAATCCGCGGAGGACGACCTTCGCCCCGCGCCGATCCGCGTAATCGATCAACAGCCCCTCAAACGCGTCCACCTCCACATTGGGAATTCCCCGCGTGGCCTGCTCCACCAGCCGCCGTCGCTCTTCCAGCGTAAAAAGCGGCTGTTTCGCGTCATTGTGGGTCACGGCCACGACCACCTTTCCAAACAAACGACAAGCCCGCTCGATAACGTCCAAGTGCCCGTAAGTAATGGGATCAAAGCTTCCCGGATAAATCGCCGTTCCCATAGCTCGACTCTACTCCCCCCTTCAGGGAAAGCAACTCCACGCGCCCGTTCCCTCTCCCGACAAAGGCGCATCAAAACCTTCTCAGCGTCGGCAAAGAAGGCCCAATTCCACCGCCGGCGCTTGATTTCCGCCCTATCCGGCGTCACGATTAGCAGGAGGAAGCCAAAGCGATGAAGCGTGATCGCATCCTGGTGGTCGAGGACGACGACCTTCACTACGAGCTGTACGAGGAGGCCCTGGAAGACTGCGAACTGATCCGGGCGCGCAGCGCCTCGGAAGCTTTGGCCAAGGCCGCCCAGTTCCCGCCGGACCTGATCATTCTGGATCATGTGCTGGCCGAGGGCGAGCTGGGCCTGGAGTTTCTGCCGGAGCTGAAGGAACTCTTGCCCCACGTTCCGATCATTGTAATTTCCGGGGTCCTGGAAACCGACCAGCAGCTCGATGCCCTCCAGGGGCCGCGCCGAGCTCACTACTGCCTGAACAAGCCGATCGATCTGGACGAGCTGCGTCGCACGGTCGAGACCGCCCTCAAGGAATGCGGCGAAAAGGAAATCGTCCGCCAATTCACTTCCCTCGAACACGCCAAACGGGCCGACATCGAGGAGCTGCTCACCCGATCCACCGACCGGTTGGCCCGACAAACCGAGATCAAGAAGCTGCTCCAAAACGCCAACAACCGCCCCAACATCTCGGCGCTCGCCAGGCGATTCGGCGTGGCCCGGCGCACCATCATCCGCGATCTCCACGAGCTGATCCGACGAGGCGAGATTCCGCCGGAGATTTATCCCCCGTGGGACGCGGGAGGAAACGAGCCTTCGGAACAAAAGAACGACCGGGCGTAAAGCTGACCGGCGGCGGCTACGCCTCTGAATCGGCGGAAGGCGGGCGATCTTTCGCTCTCTTCGCTTCGATGCCGCGCCATTGCTCTTCCAATTCCTGAATGCGCCGTCGGAGAAGATCCTCCGCGCAAAGGCCGCGGCTTCGGCACCAGGCCGCAGCCTCAAAGAGCCATTGGGCCACCTGCTCCGCCCTCGGCTCCCCTTCGACCCGCCTGCTCCACGCCGGGGCGGCCTGCGGCTCCTTATCCGGGAGCAATCCGGCGCGGCGCGCCCTTTTCCACATTTTCTCAGCCCGCAACAGGGCGGGCAACGCGCGAGGAACCCCGTCGAAAACCGATTGGCGGCCGCGGCCCTCACGGGCTTTTTCCTCTTGCTTAAGGCGATCCCACTGGGCCAGAACGCCCGCCGAACCCTTGACGGTCCGATCCCCGAACACATGCGGGTGGCGATGGATCAGTTTCGCCGTAAGACGCCGCGCCACTTTCGCCAGGTCAAACGCCCCTCGCTCCTCGGCTATCTGGCAATGAAGCGCCACTTGAAGGAGCAGATCGCCCAATTCCTCTTCCATGCCCGTGTCATCGTTCTCCTCGATGGCCTCAAGCAATTCGTAAACCTCTTCCACCGCATAGTATCGGAGAGAATCGTGATCCTGCTCTCGATCCCAAGGGCAACCGTCAGGCGCCCGCAACCGCGCCACCACGCGGGCCAGTTCCTCCATCGCCTCGCCCACTGAATCGGTCTTTTCCGACTCTTTTGGCTCCTCGTTCATTTCCAGTCTCCATGCAGCCCACCAGCCTTAGGGGCCTACAAAATCACCAGATTGTCCCGATGAATCACCTCCCGGCTTCGAGGCACGGTTCCTTCCCGGATAGCGGCGGCCGAAAAGCCGACCATGCCGCGGGCAAACTCGCGCCCTTCCTCGTCGCAAACTTCCACGATGTCTCCGCTTCGGAAATCGCCCTCGCACTGGCGAACGCCAGGGGCCAAAAGGCTCTTGCCCTGGTCCAACAAGGCTTTGGCCGCGCCTTGATCGACTATCAACCGCCCTTTGGGATAGTGAAAGAAAGCGATCCATCGCTTGCGGCTCCGAAGCCGCGCCCCTCGAGGCACGAACAGGGTTCCCTCCTCCTCGCCTGCAACCACGCGTAGAAGCGCGTCCGGCTTCCTGCCGCACGCGATAACCGCCGGGATCCCCGCCCGCATGGCAATCCGCGCCGCTTGGAGCTTGGTCACCATCCCGCCTACGGACACCTGGGTCGAGATGCGCTTGACCTGGCGCTCCAAGTCGCGGTCGATCCGTTCCACCACGGGAATTGTGCGCGCCTGAGGCGAGCCGAACCCTTCCTGCACCCCGTCCGCCAGGGTAAGGATCACCAACGCGTCGGCCGGGAGCAAGCAGGCCACCAAAGCGGAAAGACGATCGTTGTCGCCGAACTTTAACTCCGTGAACGAGACGGTGTCATTCTCATTGATGATTGGGGTCACCCGACGCTTGAGAAGAGTCACCAAGGTGTTCCGAGCGTTGAGATGCCGTTCATGATCGGCCAGGTCCTCGTGGATCAGGAGCACCTGCGCCGCCAGAAGTCCGCGCCGGGCGAACCGCTCGGTATAAGCGCCCATCAGCCGGACCTGGCCCACGGCGGCGCAGGCTTGGAGCTCGCTCAACCCCCGGGGCCGCCGAAGAAAGCCCAACGCTCCCATCCCGGCCGCCACCGCGCCGGAGCTGACGAGGGTCACCTCCCTCCCTTGTCGCCACAGCGCGGCCACCTGATCCACCAGGCGGTCCATCTGATCCGGATCAGGCTCCCGGCGCGCATTGGTCAGGACGCCCGTCCCCAGCTTGACCACCAAGCGCCGCGCATTCTGAAAATACTGACGTCGCATCGACGATTCCCACTGCCGCTTCCGCCCGCCCGCCGCAATCCCGTTTCTCAACGCGCAGCCGACAGCGCGGCTCAACTCCTCCGCCCATACTCCAACAGGAGCGGGTTGACAACTTATTCCAATCCCGTTCAACTGGCGCGGATGAAGATGTTGGAGGACCGCACAGCCGTGGTGACCGGCGCGGGCCGGGGAATCGGCCGAGCCATCGCCCTGCGCTTCGCCGAGGAAGGCGCGCGCGTGGCCTGCCTCTCCCGGACCGAAGCCAACGCCCGGCGCACGGCCGAGGAAATACGCCAACGCGGCGGCCAGGCCCATGCCTGGGCGGTGGACGCGGCCGACCCCAAAGCCGTGGCGCAAACAGCCGCCCAAGCGCTGGCCGAAATGGGCCGAGTGGACATCCTGGTCAACAACGCCGGAATCACCCGCGACGGCTTGCTCATGCGAATGAGCGACGCGGATTGGAACGACGTAATTGCCACGAATCTGACCGGGGCATTTGCTTTCCTTCGCGCCTTCGCCCGAGCCTTCCTCAAGCAGCGTTCGGGCCGGATCATCAACATCAGCTCGATAGCCGCTCTAATCGGCAACGCCGGACAGGCCAACTACGCAGCCAGCAAGGCGGGCCTGATCGGGCTTACCAAAGCGGCGGCTCGTGAATTTGCTCCGCGCGGAATCACAGTCAACGCGATTGCTCCGGGGTTCATTGAAACGGACATGACCGCCGAGCTGAGCGAGACGATCCGCAAGGATCTGCTCCAGCGCATCCCTTTGGGCTTTTTCGGACAACCCGAAGACATCGCCGAAGCCGCTCTGTACCTGGCCGGACCCGGCGGACGCTACATCACCGGACAGGTGCTCACTGTGGACGGCGGACTGGCAATGTGAAGGGTCCAAGCCCCAGGAGAGAAAAATTGAAAAAAATTGCCGATCGGGCTTGACGGCCCAAAGAGTGTTGCCTAGAGACACTCTCGCTTGCTAACAAGTAGAGGGAACGTTGCATGGCTGAGGAAAAATCAATCGAGGAGAGGGTGCGGGATATCGTAGTGGAGCAGTTGGGTGTGGAGCCTGAACAGGTCACGCCGGAAGCCCGGTTCATCGAGGATCTGGGCGCTGACTCGCTGGACACGGTGGAGCTGGTCATGGCCTTCGAGGAAGCCTTCGGACACCAAATCCCGGACGAAGAGGCTGAAAAGCTCCAAACCGTGGGCGACGTCATCAAGTACATCGAAGACCTGCAGGAATAAACGCCGCCGCTCCCAACCCATGTCGCTCGCGTCCAACTGGAAGCGAGAGCGGCGTTTGTTATGGCCTCCTATCTGAAGGAACCGCGCGTCGTCATCACCGGTCTGGGGGTGGTTTCATCCCTTGGCTTGGGGATAGAAACTTTCTGGAAACGTCTGGTCGCCGGCGAGTGCGGCATCGACCACATCACCCAGTTTGATGCTTCCTCCTTCGACACGCGAATTGCGGCCGAAATCCGCGAGTTCGACCCCGCCCCGGCGTTCCCTTCCCCAAAGGAAGCGCGGCGGACCGATCGCTACACCAAATTCGCTGTGATGGCGGGCCGTCAGGCGTTGCTGGACGCTGGGTTAGACACGGAGGCCCTGGAAAAGCTGGACCGCACGCAAATCGGGGTTTACCTGGGCTCGGGCATCGGAGGCATCTGGACCATCGAACAGCAGCATCGCACGCTGCTGGAAAAAGGCCCCCGGCGCCTCTCCCCTTTCATGATCCCGATGCTCATCATCAACATCGCCTCAGGGCTCTTCTCGATTTACCACGGGCTCAAAGGGCCCAACCTGGCCACCTGCTCGGCCTGCGCCACTTCCGCCCACGCCGTCGGAGAGGCTTGGCGCGTCATCAAGATGGGAGCGGCCAAGATGATGATCGCCGGTGGGAGTGAAGCGGCGATCACCCCGCTGGGAGTCGGCGGTTTCTGCTCCATGAGGGCCATGAGCACCCGCAACGACGATCCGAAACGCGCCTCCCGTCCCTTCGACGCCGAGCGCGACGGGTTCGTCATGGGAGAAGGCGCGGGCGTGGTCGTCCTGGAAGAGCTCGACCACGCGCGGGCCCGGGGAGCAAAGATTTATTGCGAGTTGGTGGGCTACGGATCCACCGCCGACGCCTATCACATCACCGCCCCCGATCCGGATGGCGACGGCGCGGCCCGATGCATGCGGATGGCCTTGGAAACCGGAGGGCTCAACCCGGAGGACATCGCCTACATCAACGCGCACGGCACCTCGACCCCTCACAACGACCTCACCGAGACCAAAGCCATCAAACGGGCCTTCGGGGAGCTGGCCAAGAAAATTCCCGTCAGCTCCACCAAGGGCGCCACCGGACACATGCTGGGCGCGGCAGGCGCGGTGGAGCTGGCCGTCTGCGCCAAAGTCATCGAAACCGGCGTCATCCCTCCCACCATCAACTACGAAGTCCCCGACCCGGAGTGCGACCTGGACTACGTGCCGAACGAAGCCCGCGAGCTGCCGGTAAAAGCGCTTCTGAGCAACTCGTTCGGATTCGGAGGGCACAACGTCACTTTGGCGGCAAAGAAACTCAACGCTTGAGTCGCGCCTTTTCCCCTCCGGGAGGCGCCGTTCGGAAAGGCAAAAAGCCGAGACAATCCGGCTTGTTGCTCCGGAAAATCCCGAGCGGCTTCGCTCCTACAACCCCAAGGCGTGGGCGGCGTAATACGCCAGGTTCATCATGCTTCCCGGCCACACGCCGAGCCACAAAACGCCCGCCACACAAAACGCCGCCGCGGCATTTACCGCTCGACTAGGCCCCGGACCGGAAGCCTTGGGCAAATCCTCCTCCAGGCACACCGCCTGAACGACTTTGAGATAAAAGTACAAGGCGATTGCCGTGCCCAGCAGCCCAAGCGCAATCGTCCTCCCGACCCACGCCCCCGCGCCTAATTCGCCGAAAAGCGCCTTGAAAAGCGTCAGCTTTCCGAAAAATCCTCCGGTCGGAGGAACGCCCGCCAGCGAAACCATGGAGGCCATAGCCGCCAGG
>JAGHDA010000348.1 GCA_021160185.1 Verrucomicrobiota bacterium | reverse complement strand
GGCCCATCAGACCCGGATAAAAGCAACTGCTCGCATTGATCATCGCCGAGAGGATCGCCATCGGATGCGCCGTCATCGGAAAGCTCTCGAAGTGATAGCGCATGTCCTCATGAAGAAGCTCATTCTCGGTAAGCAATTGCGAAAACTCCTGAAGCTGCCGGCGGGAGGGCAGTTCCCCGTAGATCAGCAGATACGCTGTCTCCACAAAAGTGGACTTTTCGGCTAGCTCCTCGATGGGGTAGCCGCGGTAACGCAAAATCCCCTTCTCCCCGTCGATGAAGGTAATATCGCTCACGCAGGAGCCGGTGTTGGCGTAGCCGTCGTCCAGCGTAACGTAACCTGTCGTTGATCGAAGTTTCTTGATGGAAATTGCCTTCTCGCCCTCGGAGCCGACCACGATCGGTAGACGGTATTCCTTCCCATCCAGAATCAATTTCGCCTCATTCATAATCTTTCTAATCCTAACTATCAGACCAACTCGTTATTGGAGGGAGTCTGAAAACAAATCTTCGTCAGCGCAAGCTTCAATCCCGCCCGCCCCGCTCCTTCGAAGCGCTAAGGCCAAGCCTTGCCGCCGCTTCCCGCGCCCCGATTCCCAGCGCCAGGACGGTCTTGGCTCGCCCCTTCGCGCCTTTCACCAGGGAAATCCGGCCCCGGGCGCAGCCCAGCTTTTTTGCGAGAAACCGGAGAAGCGCTTCATTGGCCGCGTTCTCCGCAGGCGGAGCCGTGACGCGCACCTTGAGCCGGCCGTCCTGCAATCCGACCGTTTCCTCCCGAGAAGCGCGAGGCTGAACTCGGACGCGCAACAGGACTCCCTCCGGAGTCTCTTCCAGACACTCTTTCCAAGACTCGGCCATCGTTGCTCTCCTTCCTCCTTTCCTGAATCAACCGCCCCCCGTCACTTTGTGGAAAAACAGCCGCTCCAGCCCGAACCGCATGCCAAGCGCGGCGAGGGCCAGAAGCAGGGCGCCGACAAACGGCCGCAGCTCCAACGCCCCCCATTGAGCCGGGATCCATGCCCACAGCGGGCGCATGCGGTTCGCCGCGGCCTTGGCGCAATCCAACAGGGGGCTATAGCCCAGAACGAAATAGGTGCTGAGGCCCTCGAGGAACAGCGCAGCCGCCATAGCGCCCAACCAGTGCGGCAGCGTGGCGCATCCGACCAAAACCGCCTCCTGCCACGCCTGGTCGGGGGAAATCAAAGGCGGAAGCATGTTCGCCCGAACCATGCAAGGCCGCAACGCCCACCACACGCCCCCCAGGCAAGCGCCCGGCAGCGTTACCTTCAGAAACGTAGGCAACCGCGCCGTCCATCCCAATTGCGTCCGCATCCACGCCTCGGCCGGGCCGTCCCGACCAGAGCCTTTCCCCAACGAGAAAAAGCAGGAGATCCAGATCCAGAACACGCCCAGCCACACAAGGAAGCTAAGGATCGAGTAGCAAACGGTTAAGCCTAGGTGCGCGCCATTGAAGGGCAACTGCGCCACTCCCAGATGAAGGTAAGGGGTCCAGTCCCAGCTTGTGTCGATCAGCCAAAACATCCAGGGGCGAAAGCCGAAGAGGAAAGAGAGAAAGACCGCCCACTTCCAGCGGTCGTTCGCCGAGCCGGCCCTGTTCAGCGTAGAATTTCTAGGCGCAGACCGCGCCCTTCCCCTGCGGGCGCGCAGCCGCGCCCACAGCATCAGCAAAACCCCGTTCAACGCCACGTCCAGCCATCTCATGAGATGTTCCGACGCGGGAGCGGAGCCGCCGCGTCGGCCTTCTCATAATCTTGAGCAAGGTCGCCGCGATCTGTGAAGGCGTTTCCGCCACCGCCACGCCTGCTTCCCTCAACGCGGCGATCTTGCCGGCCGCCGTGCCCCGGCCTCCGCTGACAATCGCCCCGGCGTGCCCCATCCGCCGGCCCGGAGGCGCCGTGGCCCCGGCGATAAAGGCGGCCACCGGCTTGGAGCCGCGCTCCTTGAGCCACGCGGCCGCCTCCTCTTCCTCCAAACCGCCGATCTCGCCGATCAGGATGATTCCTTCGGTCTGCGGGTCTTCATGGAACATCTTGACCGCGTCCAAGCAAGAAAGTCCGTGGATGGGATCGCCGCCGATGCCCACGCAGGCGCTCTGGCCCACCCCGCGGCAGGTCAGCTGCCAGACGGCTTCGTAGGCAAGGGTTCCGCTGCGGGAGACCACGCCCACCGGTCCCTTGCGATGAATGTAAGGGGGGGCGATGCCCAACCGGCAGCCGCGGCCTTCCTCAGCTGAAGGGACCATCACGCCGTGGCAATTAGGGCCCACCAGCCGCGTGCGGGCGCCCTCCAGACGCTTCTTCACACGGAGCATGTCCTGGACGGGAATGCCTTCGGTGATGCATACAACTGTCTCCAGTCTCGCGTCGATCGCCTCCAGGATGGCGTCCGCCGCAAACAAGGGAGGCACGAAAATCACCGAAGCGGTCGCGCCGGTTTCGGCCGCGGCCTCGGCCACGGTGTCATAAACCGGCACGGTCCCGTCAAATTTTTGCCCGCCTTTGCCGGGCGTCACGCCGGCCACGATCCGCGTGCCGCAAGCGAGGCTCAATCGCGCATGCCGGCTGCCGTAATTGCCGGTGATGCCCTGAACAATCGCCTTGGTTTCCGGGGTTGCCAGAACAGCCATAAACCTCAATTCTCCCCCCTCGCCGCCGCCGCCGCCCAGCGGGCGGCATCGTCCATCGATTCCGCCGAAGCAATCCGCAAGCCCGATTCGGCCAGGATCCGACGGCCTTCTTCCACCCGATTGCCCTCCAGCCGCACCACAAGCGGGAGTTTCGTCTTCGTCTCCCGCAACGCCGTTACGACGCCCTCTGCGGCCACGTCGCACTCCATGATGCCGCCGAAGATGTTGACTAAAATTGCGCGGACGTCTGGATCCTGAAGGATGATCCGGAAAGCGGCCGCCACCTGCTCCACTGAAGCCCCGCCGCCCACGTCCAGAAAGTTCGCCGGATCGCCGCCGTAATGCTTAATCAAATCCATCGTGGCCATTGCCAATCCCGCGCCGTTGACCAGGCAGGCAATATTCCCGTTCAGCTTGATGTAACTGAGGCCGCAGCGGGAAGCCTCCGCCTCCAAGGACGACGCCTCGCCTTCGTCCCGCAAGGCGGCCAGCTCTGGATGCCGCGCCAAGGCGTTGTCTTCGAGCGTCGCCTTGGCGTCCAGCGCCGCCACGGCTTGCGTCCCATCCGGATTGCGGATGACCGCCAACGGATTGATCTCGATCAGCGAAGCGTCGCATTCGCTCCATGTC
>JAGHDA010000325.1 GCA_021160185.1 Verrucomicrobiota bacterium | reverse complement strand
CCTTCGGCTTCCACGGCGTCGGTCGTGTCGCGCAAGCCGGCGGTGTCCACGCACACGACGGGCAGTCCGCGGATGTCCGCCGTTTCCTCAATCGTGTCGCGGGTAGTGCCCGGCGAAGGGGCCACGATCGCCCGCTCTTCGCCCAGAAGCCGGTTGAGAAGGCTCGACTTGCCGGCGTTGACGCGGCCGGTGATGACGGCGCGGACGCCCCGGCGCAGCAGGCGTCCTTCCCGGGCTGAGGCCAGCAGGCGCGCCACTTGCGCCTCGGCGTCCCGGATCGCTTCCAGGAGGCGCGCCCCGGTGTCCGGCTCGATGTCCTCCTCAGGAAAGTCGATCCAGGCCTCGATGTGGGCAAGCGTTTCGAGGAGCCGCTCCCGAACCGCGTTGACTCGGGCCGAGAGCTTGCCGGCGAGTTGGTGTTGCGCCGCCTGAAGAGCCAGCTCGGTTCGGGAGCGGATCACATCGAGCACCGCCTCGGCCTGGGCGAGATCGAGCCGACCGTTGAGGAAGGCGCGTTTGGTGAACTCGCCGGGCTCGGCCGGGCGCGCGCCGGCGGCCAGGGCGGCCTCGAGCACGAGCTTGGCCGGCAGAAGGCCGCCGTGGCAGGCGATCTCCACCGTGTCCTCGCGGGTGTACGTGCGGGGGGCGCGCATCACTGCCAGGAGGACTTCATCGATCGCCTGCCCGTCTTTTTCCACCTTGCCGTAGTGCAGGGTGTGCGAAGGCGCTTGGGAAGGCGGCGGCGCGTCCCTCCGCGACGGCCGGAAACAGCGGTCGGCCACGCGCAGAGCGTCCGGCCCGGAGATCCGGACCACGGCCAGACCGCCCTCTCCCAGAGGGGTCGAGATCGCCGCGATGGTGTCCTGCTCCATGAGGGGAGGCCGGGCGTCGCCGGGAAAGGAAGAGACGCGCCCAGCGCGGCCGAATCGCTCAGGCCTCGTTGCGGATTTTTTCTTTTTCCGCTTCGAGCTCTTTCTCCAGCTTCCGGCGCTCGCGGGCGAACTCTTGCTGGAGCGCCTCCATGGCCTCAAAGTCGCCGGCGTTTCGGGCCGCCTCGATCTTGCCCTGGAAGGCGATTTCCTTCTCGGCGATTTTGGCCCGATAGCGAGCGTCCGTCTCGGCGATCCGTTTCTTCTGCTCCTCAGTCAGTTTCTTCAAAGGGGCGGTTTGGTTCAGCCGCTCCATGGCCAATTCGTACGCGGTTTTCATTGCGTTCTCCTTTCCTTGAAGGGTTAATACCGCTCGCGCGGAAGTGTCCGAACCCGATACCAACCTAACCGGAAGCGAATCCTACGCAAGCCCGGCCGCCGTCCGACAAGGCGGCCCGCCGGGAGCGCCGGCTCCGATTCGGATCGTCTCGACCGACTTTGACGGCACCCTGTACGCTCCCGATGAAAATCCGCCGACGCCTCCAGAGTGGTGGCGGCGGATCCGCGCGCTTCAAGCCCAAGGCGTGAAATGGATCGTCAACACCGGCCGCGACATGGCCAGTTGGCGAAGCGTCTGGGATCCGTTGGCGGAAACGGCCGGAACCGCGCCCGATGGTTTGATCCTCGTCGAGCGTGAGATCTACGAACGCCGCGGCGGGGAGTGGCGGCCTTGGGAGGAGTGGAACCGGCGCTGCCGCGAGGCGCACGAAGCGCTTTTCAGGGACCTGGCGGCCGCGGCGCGGGAATGGGCCGCATGGGCTCGGGCCCGAGGCGGGGCCGTGATCTACGAGGACCCTTACTCGCCGCTCTGCATCGTCGGGGACACCATGGAGGACGCCGAGGCGATCTGCGGCTATGTCCAGGCGCAGCTTCGCCGGTTTCCGGAGGCTATCTTGGTGCGGAACGACGTTTACGCCCGGCTGGCCCACCGGGATTTCACCAAGGGCGCGGCCTTGCGGGCCGTGGCGGAGCGGCTGGGCGTGGGTCCGGAGAACGTCTTTGCGGCGGGCGATCACCTGAACGATCTTTCGATGCTGAATCTGCGCGCGGCGAGGCGATTGGCGGCTCCGGCGAACGCGGTGGTTGAGGTGAAAGAAGCGGTGCGGCGTCAGGGAGGATGGGTGAGCCGGCTGCCGCATGCGCGGGGGGTGTTGGAGGCGATGGACGCGTTGAGCTTGGGAGGGCGAGGGGCGACACGGGAAAATCCATAAGAACCCGTTGGCGCGGCGCCGAAGCGCGAATTGGAGGCGGGGATCATTCGCCAAGAGCAGCGAGGGGTGAAAGGGCAGGAGTCACGACAAATTCTTCAAGCCGCGTTCCAGCGGATGCGGTGAGCGCCGGAAAAGGGGCCGCGGGCCCGGGCTCAGACGTCCTGGACCAAATCCTTGATCTCCTCAAGGGCGGCGCGGACGCGCTCCCGCTCGGGCTTGCGGAACCGGTGGAACGGTTCGGCCATGAAGTCCAGGCAGATTCCCATCAAAGCCGCGGCGCACTTGAGCCCCTTGATGAGCGCGGAGGGGTGGCGGCCGATCGTGTAGAGCTTTTCCCCTACGAGGCAGGCCCGCCGTTGGAGCTCGCGGGTTCGCTCCAGGTCTCCCGTCCGGGCGGCGCGGTATAGCGCCGCATATAATCGAGGGAAAATATTGGCGCCGCCGCTGACGCCGCCGCCGCCGCCCATCAGGGTGGCTGCTCCGAGCAGCTCTTCCGGACCGATAAGGACCGACCAGTCCGGACGCGCTTGGGCCGCAAGGAGGATTTGTTCGAAGTAGGTCATGTCCCCCGAGCTGTCTTTGATCCCGATGATCTTGGGCTGTTCGATCGCCCAGCGCACCGTGTCGATGGCGTAAGGCACTTTGGTCAGAGGCGGCATGTTGTAGAGGATCAGCGGCAGGGGCAATTGCTCGATCAGATGGGCCAGGTATTCCCGCAGCTCGGGCTGTCCTTCCGGCATGTAATAAGGCGGCGCGGCGACCACGGCGCGCGCGCCCTGGTCGGCCGCGAAGCGGGCCAATTCCACCGACTCGACGAACGCCGTGTCCGTGATTCCTACCAGGACCGGCGCGCGTCCTGCGGCCTGCGCGCAGACGCGCCGGATCAGTTCCCGGCGCAGCCGGTAGCTCAAGCTCGGTCCCTCGCCGGTGGTGCCAAGAATGAATAGCCCCTTCGCGCCGCCGCCCAACGTGTGCTCCACCAACCGTTCCAACCCCTCAAGGTCCAGCGCGTCCCGATCTCGCAACGGCGTCAGGAGCGGAGGAATCACCCCTTCCAGCCGCGCGTTTGAAGCGTTAGAATCCATTGTCGAATCCGGTTCGTCGTTTGCGTTGCGTTCTCCCAGTGTAATCCGGGAGACTGATTTGTTGAACATCAACTTTTTGTCGCCGGCGGTTTCCGGTCTACAGTGGCGCTTGTGGCGGAGAGGGATTCGTTTGATGAATTGATGACTTGTCGTCTGAGCGCCGCGCCCAGACGGCGCTCTCCCTGTTCGATCGTGATCTTCGGGGCGAGCGGCGATCTGACCGCCCGCAAGCTGATCCCGGCGTTGTATCACCTTCACAAAGATAAACTGCTGCCGGATCCAACGCGGATTCTCGGCGTGGCGCGCCGGGAGAAGACCGACGAGAGCTGGCGCGAAGAGCTTTTTGAGGCGCTGCAGACGCACTCGCGCACGCAACCGGTGGATCGCGGAGCGTGGGAAGCGTTCGCGCCCAAACTGGCCTATTGCCGAGGCGATCTGAGCGATCCGGCGACTTACCGTCAGCTCGGCGCGCGGCTCGGGGAGGCTTCAGAAGAGGCGCTTCGGCGCAACTTGCTTTTCTATTTGGCCGTGCCCCCGAGCAGTTTCGGCCTCATCGTGGAACAGCTTCACGCCGCCGGATTGCTCCACCGCGATCCCCCCGAGCCTTCTTGGCAACGGGTGGTTGTGGAGAAACCTTTCGGTCACGATCTGGCCTCCGCCCGCAAGTTGAACGAGCGGCTCACCCGCTATATCCATGAACGCCAGATTCTCCGGATCGATCACTACCTGGGCAAGGAGACGGTCCAGAACATTTTGATGTTCCGCTTCTCCAACGCCATCTTCGAGGAGCTCTGGAGCCGCGGGTCGCTCGATCATGTCCAGATCACTGTGAGCGAGAAGCAGGGAATTGGCAATCGGGGCGGCTATTACGAGGAGGCCGGGGCGCTGCGGGACATCGTGCAGAACCACCTCCTGCAGGTGTTGGCCCTGGTCGCCATGGAGCCTCCGGTGAGCCTGGACCCTGAGTCGATCCGCGACGAGAAAGTCAAGCTTCTCCGCTCGATCCGCCCCATCCCGCCGGAGCGCGTGGACGAGTTCGTGGTGCGGGGCCAATATTTTGCCGGCTACGTGGACGGGGAACTCTCTCCCGGATATCGCCAGGAGCCGCGGGTGCGCCCCGATTCGAATGTGGAAACCTTCGTGGCGATGCGGCTTCTCATCGACAACTGGCGTTGGTCGGAGACGCCTTTTTACATCCGCACCGGCAAGCGCCTTCCCCTGAGCGCCAGCGAGATCCGCGTCCAATTCCGGCCTGCGCCCAATGTTCTCTTCGCCGCGGCCTGCGGCGGGCGGCTCGAGCCCAACGCCCTGACGCTCCGGCTCCAGCCCAACGAGGGCATCTCCCTCCACTTCAACGGCAAAGTTCCCGGAACAAGCATGACCGTGCGCCCGGTGCGGATGCATTTCAGTTACAACGCCGCATTCGGGGCCTACACCCCCGAGGCATACGAACGGCTGTTGCTGGACGCCATCGAGGGGGATCCCACCTTGTTCATCCGGCGCGACGAATTGGAAACCGCCTGGCGCATCGTGGACGCCGTTCGGGAAGGCTGGGGCGATCGGCCGTTGACCAACCGCGAGTTCTACCCCGCCGGCGCCTGGGGGCCGGCGGCGGCCGACGACCTGCTTGCCCGACACGGCCACACATGGCGCAACCCGCGCCCTCCGGAGGCCGACAAATGAGTTTTTCCGTCCCCAAACCGCCCGCCGGCCAGGCGATTGTTTACTGCTTCCCGAACCCGGGGGCCCTTGCCGAAGCTGTAGCCCGGCAATGGGTGGGGCTGGCGCGGACCCGGCCGCGGCGGCCTTCGCCCTTTTGCGTGGGGCTTTCCGGCGGCCGCCTTGCCCCGCTGCTTTATGACGCTGTGGTCCGCCTTTCCGAGGGGCGGAAGAGCATCTGGCGCGAGGTGGAGTTTTTCTTCGTGGACGAGCGTTGGGTCCCTCTCGACCATCCGGAGAGCAACTATCGCGTCGCCCGGGAGCGGCTTTTCGACCCGCTCGATATTCCTCTCCGCAACCGCCACGGCTTGGTCATCGACGAGGACCGGGAGTACGCCGCCGCCGCGGCCCAGGCGGAGCTGGTTCGCCGCGCCCCCGCCAGTCAGCGCGGCCAGCCCATGCTCGACCTGGCCGTTCTGGGCATGGGCGAGGACGGCCACATCGCCTCTCTTTTCCCCGACGCCCCGCCGGAAATCGTTGAAAGCCGCAAGGTCTATGTTCCGGTGGACGGGCCCAAGCCGCCGCCGGAACGGATCACGATGACCTACGCCGTCCTTCGCGAGGCGGTGGAAGCCTGGACGCTGATCGCGGGCGAAGGCAAGGCGGACGCTTTGCGGCGTTCGTTGCCTCCCCGCGGAGAAACGCCTTTGGGCCGCCTAATTCGGTTGAGGGAACGCACGCGCCTTTTCGTTACGGAAGAGCTTGCCCGCGCGGCGGGCGCGCCGTGCGATCCGGGCTCGGCTCTGGCGTAGAGGGGCACCGGCGAAGCTCAGCGGGCCGCCTCGCTTTCGAGTGCTCGCATCAGTCCTCCGGGAGCGATCTGCTCCGGAAGAACGGCCAGCAGCGTCGGCCGCCAGGGGTCGATTCGTAGCGTCAGTTCCCGCCGTTTGCCCAGACAGAGGCCTGAGCGCAAATCGTACGTCCAGCCCGGATCCCGAAGGGTCGCCGTGATGCGGATGGGCCGTTCTAACGCCTCGTTGCCGCCGGCTTGGGCGAGGGCTTCGCTCATGTGGTAGGCGATGTTGCGCTCGATGGCGATCAGCCGCGCCCGCCCCAGCCGATAGCGGCAGACGCGCACACGCGCCTCGATCGGGACCTGCACAGGCGGCTCCAGCCCGGCGCATTGCGCCCGGACCCAACGCGCCCAGGAAAAGTCCGGCCGCTGCCGGAGCCGCTCCGCCGCATAGTCGGCTATGTCGCCCGAGCGGAACGCCGCCTCGCCGGAGGCGATCCCGCTCAAGGCGAACGCGCCTTCCTCCGATCGCCGCGGCGGGATCAGATCCTCCAGCGGTCCGGCCGGCCGCAGTTTGCCGTGCCGGTCGAACAGGCCCGGCGCGCCGTCGCCCAGGACCCGCCGGGGAGCGTCAGGCCGCGATTGGGAAAGGAAGCGGCGGATCGCCGCCGCCTCGGCGTCGGAAAGCGCCCGCGATGTGGGCAGGACCAGCAGGCGCGCCGGGCCTGTTCGACCGGCACGGCAAACTG
>JAGHDA010000335.1 GCA_021160185.1 Verrucomicrobiota bacterium | reverse complement strand
GATCAGGGTCGTATTGGAGTTCGTCCAGGATTTCCAGCGCTTTGTCGTAGTCGCCGGCTTGGATGGCGGCTACAGCGTTGCTTACCGCGCTCCGCTGCGCTTCGGAGGCATTGGCGAAGGTTTGCTGGACCAGGGAGGGGTTGATCTTCTCCGGCTTGGGCATGAAGTAGATGTAGTAAACCCCTCCTGCGACAGCCAGGATCAAGATAGCGATGACGATAAGGACTTTTTTCATAAGCGTTTTTTTGCTTTGTTCCTCGCGTTGCCGGCCCTCCGCGCCGTGCGGCAGGCCTTCCGCCTTCATCCGCCAAGGGAACGGATCGGCTTGTCTATGTCAACTCCAAACGCCGAGGCGATCCGGGGGATGGGGGTTCCGGCGAGCGGCGGGATTGATTTTTCGGGGGGGCTCCTTAGACTGAAGCCGATGAATCGATGCCTGGCCATCTTGTGCGGCTGTGTTCTGGCGACGCTCTGCGGATGCCGCAGCCCTCACGCTATTCGAATCGCTGCCGACCCGAAGGGCGATCCCTCCCGATATCAGACGTTCGGCCTCCTGCCGGTCGCCGGCGAGTTTTCAGCTTCCCATCCCGACCTTTTGCTCCGAGCCGCCAAGACGGCGACCAACACCGTCGTTCGGGTTCTTCAGCAGAAAGGCTACCAGCCCGCTCCGCCGCAAGGGGCTGATTTTGTGGTTTATCTGCGGGGCAAGTTGGTTCCCTCGCGCGATGTGACGGAACTGGGCTACCTGCCCGCTTTCGGGCGGATGGGGTGGGCCAAGCCCTATCCCTACGCCTACGGGTACACGCTCCAGGACGAGACGCTCTTTCGGGAGAACGTCCTGATCATCGAGGTGTACGACAACACGACCCGCAAGATGGCGTGGGTGGGATGGACTCAACTCCCGGACAAGATCCGCCCCGCGACCGAAGCGGTGGAGGTCATGGAAGCGGTTCAGCGCATCCTCGCGCGGTTCCCTAACCGCGCGGCGCCTTCCAAGGCCGAGGGCTCATGAGGCCGGTCGGTTGGAGTCTCGCCTTTGCCCGGCGCGCGCAGGCCATGAACCTGGCGGCGCTTTTTGGGGCGACGCTCCTTGCGCTTTTCCCATCCGGCTGCGCCTCGACAGGGGCGCGAGGCGGCGGGCCCGGCAGCCTCGCGTGGGTGGAAATTCGAGGCCGCACCGTGGGCGAGATCGCTGCTGCCGTGGAGGCGGCATTTCGCGAGGAAGGCTACCGCGTGCGATTGGGGGGGCGGGACATCCTGGTTTTCGAAAAGCCCGGCTCCTTGCTCAGCGCCCTTGCCTATGGGGGATGGGATCGGGAAGACGTTTGGCTTCGGGTCAAAGTCTACATCGATCCCGTCGGCCCGGAGACCTGGCGCGTGGGGTGCGACGCCTACCGGGTGACTGACCGCGGCGATCCCGCCTTTGAGGAGGCTAAGCCCCTTTCCAAGCTTCACAGCGCCGGTTTCCGCAAGCTCCTTCTTAAGGCCAAGGCGCGGCTTGGCGCCTGAATCCGGGTCGAATCCCTTTTCCCCGCCCGCCGGAGCTCCCGGCCTGTGGGACCGCGCGCCCGAGCTTGACGAAGGAGAGGCGGCAGGAAACCATGTCGCTTGTCACCGTATCAAAAGGGAAGGACAACCAAATGAAAAAGAGCATAGTTCTGTTGGTGTGCGCTGCGGGCGCCTGGACTCTCGGCGCGGCGGGAGCTTCGTTCAGCGGGCTGGATCTGCATCTGGGAAATCTTTATCGCCTCTCCAACGCAGAGTCCCGCTCCATCAGTCCGGAGAACTTCACCGGCGAAAAAGGCAAAGGCGGCATGGCCACAAAAGGCACAGGAGCGGGGCCGGCCAGAGAGCTTGGCCAGGGATGGAAGGTTTCGCCCTCGGTCCGCATCAAGGGCCGTTCCACGTTTACCCTGGCGGACATCCAAGGGCCGGGCTGCATCCAAAGCATCTGGATGACGCCCACCGGAAACTGGCGCTGGTCCATTCTTCGATTCTACTGGGACGGCGAAAAGAAGCCTTCCGTGGAGTGTCCTGTGGGCGATTTCTTCGCTTGCGGATGGGGGAAGTATTGCCAGATCAGCTCGCTGGCCGTCTGCGTCAATCCCGGCAGCGCGTTCAATTGCTATTGGCCGATGCCGTTCAGGAAGAGCGCCCGGATCACGCTCGAGAATCTCGACGACAAGCCGATGACGCTCTATTACCAGATCAACTACGCCCTTGCCGAGGTTCCGAAGGACGCCGCCTATTTCCACGCCCAGTTCCGCCGAATGGATCCGGTGCCTTACAAACAAGTTTATACGATCCTCGACGGCGTCAAAGGCCGGGGACACTACGTCGGAACCTACTTGGCGTGGGAATCCCATGCCGCCGGTTGGTGGGGCGAAGGGGAAATCAAGTTTTACATCGACGGCGACAAGAAGTTTCCCACCATCTGCGGCACCGGGACGGAAGACTATTTCTGCGGCTCGTATGGCTTTGTTACCCGGGGATCGGACGGCAAGGAACGCTACACGGAATTCACAACGCCTTATTCGGGAATGCCCCAAGTGATCCGGCCTGACGGGCTCTACCAATCTCAACAACGATTCGGCCTTTACCGGTGGCACATTCCCGACCCGATTCGGTTTCGCAAGGATCTGCGCGTGACCATCCAGGCGCTGGGATGGCGTTCGGGGGGGCGCTACCTACCGCTTCAGGATGACATTGCCTCAGTGGCCTACTGGTATCAGACCGAGCCGCACGCCAAGTTTCCTCCGTTGCCTTCGAAGGACGATTTGGAGTTGAAATGACGCCGCTGAAAAGCCTCTGAAACCGCGCAGCCCGGCGCTCCTTCCCGACGCCGGGCTGCGTTTCAGGCGAAAGCTCCAAGTCGGGAACGGCTTCCGGCTCGTCCGGGCCGCCGCCGGAAGATTATCTGGGCCAGGCCACCGCGT
Source organism: Verrucomicrobiota bacterium (assembly GCA_021160185.1). GTDB lineage: Bacteria > Verrucomicrobiota > Verrucomicrobiia > Limisphaerales > CAZBKV01 > JAGHDA01. The sequence continues at coordinate 4,481 of JAGHDA010000335.1, read as the reverse complement.
GTTGAAGGCGGACCAGGTCGGGCGTGGTGTCCAGGCCTCCTTGAACGGCCGGCGTGTCCAGATCCTGATCCCGGTTCAGCCGGACCCACTTCCAGATTTCGGCGTGGCCGTCCGCAAAGGAGAGTTCGGAGGCTCGGTTGTGCCGGGTGGATGGGGAGTTCTGCCAGATTTTCACTCCCGGCGCCTTCGTCGCGAAGTATCCGTCGTCGATGGTTTCGATGCTTTCCTCGATAAAGACGAAGGCCTCGCTGGGACCGGGCTCGTTGATGTCGGAATACTTCTTGAACATGGGGTAGTTCGAGCCCAGCACCCACGAGGTGGAGATGGCCCCGAAGCGCTTGGCGTCGCTGTCGTCGGCGCCCCCCATGCGGCCGTTCATCGAGTAGCTGCGCACCCGGCGACGGCCGCGCATCACCGCCGAGTTGGCGAGCGTTTTGGGCATCTTGACGTCGGTCGGACAACGGTAGATCTCGGTCGAGGCGTTGTAGGGGTAAAGCTTGCCGTTAATGATGTCCAAGATATTGGTCGCTCCGGGCAGGGAAGAGATGTTGCCCCCGATCCACGCATTGGTGGTCGCGAGCCAGTTGAGGGCCAACCGTTCGTTGTAATCCCCCGAATACATGTACCAGGCCAAGGTGAGCTGTTTGAGGTTGTTCATGCAGCGGAGGGCCTGAGCCTTGGCCTTGGCTTTGGAAAGGGCGGGCAATAGCATGCCGGCCAGAATGGCGATGATCGCAATCACCACTAACAACTCGATCAGCGTAAAGCCTCCCGCTCCGCGGGAACGCCTGCGCGTGTCGAAAATCTTGGCTGATTTCATACCTTCTGTATAGCTTGGTTGAGCCGTCCTATCAAGCCCAATTTTTCACAGTCCGCCAGGGGCGAAGGCGCCGGGGAATCCCCCTCTGCAAGCCGGGCGAGCGGTTTTTGCCCCATCTCTTTGCGCTTTGCGAGTGAGGAGAGAAACAGCGGAAATGACCTTCTTTTGTTGCCCCCTTCTCTGCTGAAAAAAACAAAGCTGTTGTTGCCATGACTTTGCGGCAGGGAGGATGGCGACACTGGATCGTTGTTTGAAGTCGGGTTGGGTCGGGGTATCCTGAACCGGTGAAAATGAAAGCAACGCGACGTGAATTCCTGCGGCGGAGCGGCTTGATTGCGGCGGCGGCGTCGGTCGGCCCGGGGCTTGTTCGAGGCGGTTCGGGCGAGGGCAGGGGCGCTCGTCCCCGGGCGATCATCCACATGGTGGCCGACGGCACGAGTTGGTCGATGTGGACTCTCGGGGAGATCTACTCCCGGATGACGCGCGGGCGGGGGCTTCGGCTTTTTGAGTTGTTTTCCTCCGGCCGGGCGGCTGTGGCGTGGGTGGACATGCGATCTCTCAACTCCATGGTCACTGATTCGGCCGCGGCCTCCTCCAGTTGGAGCAGCGGCTCCCGGGTGGTGAACGGGGCGCTGAACGTCCTGCCTGACGGGCGGTCGCTCCGGCCGATCTGCTCCCTCTTGGGCGAGGCGGGTTGGAAGCGCGGCCTGGTCACCACGACGGAGATCACTCACGCCACGCCGGCGGGCTTTGGGGTGAGCTGCAAGAGCCGGGGCGAAGCCGAGAAGATCGCCCGGCTTTACCTGGAGGAGGGGATTGAGGTGCTTCTGGGCGGAGGCCGCAAATTTTTTACGCGAGAGAAACGCTCGGACCGACGCGACCTGTTCGCCGCTTTCCGCAAGCAGGGCTACGCGGTGGCGACCGAGGCGGAGGAGTTTTCGCGTCTTCCCTTGAACCGCCCGTGGCTGGGAACTTTCGCGGAGAGTCACTTGCCCTACCGCCTTGATTGGGAGCACGACGCCGAGTTGCGTCGGACGGTTCCGCGTCTGCCGGAGATGACCCGCGCGGCGCTTCGCAAGCTCGCCCGGGAGCAGCGCTTTCTTCTCCAGGTCGAAGGCGGGCGCGTAGACCACGCGTGTCACGCGAACGACATCGCGGGAGCGGTTCATGATCTGGTTGAGTTCGACGAGGCGGCGGACGTCTGCCTGGATTACCTTAAGGCCAACCCGGACACCCTGATTGTCATAACCACCGATCACGGCACGGCGAACCCCGGACTCAACGGAATGGGGGCCAAGTACGGCGACAGCAACGGGCTGTTCGAACACGTTCGTCGGGCGCGCTGTTCTTTCGAGGGCCTCTCGGCGTTGTGGAAGAAGGAGGGGCAGACGGCCGCGGCCTTGGCGCGGCTCCTGGAAGAGCGCTACGGCTACAAACCCTCAGGGAAACGCCTCGCGCAGTTTCTGGCTTACGCCGAGAAATCCTGGAAGCCTTTGTATGCGGGGATGGACGGCCTGCCGATGCAGCTTGGCGAGCTGCTCGGCAACCATTGGGGAGTGGGCTGGACCAGCGGAGCGCACACTGCCGACTATGTGCCGTTGGTCGCGGCGGGGGCCGGCGCCGAGCGATTCGCGGGAGGGATGAAAAACACGGACGTTTTCCGCCGCTATATGGAGTTGGCGGGGATTGATTTCCGCAACCCGGAAGTCCCGCTTCTCGGCGAGTGCGGCCCCTCGGCGGCGGAGGTCGAAGAGTTGGCCTGGGCGTAGCCGTTTGCCGGCCGGCTTTTTCGCCCTGAAGGCGTCGCGCTTGGGCTCGAGAGCTATCGAGCCGCCGGGTCCGAGGCGACGCCCTTGGCCCAACGGCGGAGCGCGTCGATCGCCTCGATCAGCGTTCCGGCGGAGCCGCGGTACTTGCCCGAGCCGCGAGGCCGGTTGTCCAACGACCACCACTCATAGAAGCCTTTGTGCTTCAACACCCGATCCAGCATGGGATCCAGCGCGCGGCAAGCCTCCGGCGCCAACCCCATTTGGACCAACCCCCGAACCATTCGCGCCCCAAACCACGTCCAATCCCCTCCGTTCTGGTAGGAGAAAGGCTTCATGGAAGGGTTCTTGAAGAAGCCTTCTGGGTAGGCCGGATACAAAGTGAGCCCGATGCTCGCCGCCCCGGCGAGCCGCGCGTCCGCCAGCATCTGCCCGTAAGCGGTCAAGGTTTCCTCCTTCGAAAGCAATCCGGCCTCCACGGCCACCGCCGTGCCGCCGTGGTAAAAGATGCGATTTTCATCGAAAGAGGCCGGGAAGGGCGAGCCCTCCAGGTAGATGTGCGGGATGAATTTCGCGCGCCGCGCGTCCCAGAGATGCTTCCGGACGGCGCGAGCCAACTCGGTCCGCCGCCGGGTCCATTGTTTCTGCAAAGCGGGCCTGCCTTCCAACACGACTTGAACCAGGCCGTCGATGGCGATCAGGAGCATCGCATTGTCGTAAATGTCAATCGCCCGGTGGCTGTGCTCGTCGAACTCCACGCCCCACGGCGTCTCCGGCTGGACGTCGCCCCAATCCGCAGTGGTCGCTCCCCAGATTAACCCGCGCCGCGCGTCGAACCGGCGCTTGAACAGATACTCCAACGCGAAGACCGCCCGCTCGCGGACGCTTCGGCCGCGGACGCGCTCTTCAAGGATTTGGGGGTCGCCGGCGGCGCGCACGTAGCTTGCCAGCGCCTGGACGAACGAGCTCTCTTGATCGGTCTCGACCGTGTTTTTGTGCGCCCGTAGCTCAGGCCGCGTAGGGCTGGTCCGGTAGCGATAGGCGACCGCGGCCTGGGAGGCGGGCACGTAGCCGTCCGGAATGTCGCCCTCCGGCCCCTGAAAATGCAGAAACGAAAGAAGCGCTTCCCGGACGGTCTTCGGCGGATTCGCTTCCAGGGCGGGAACGAGGAAAGTGTTCAAATCGCGAATCCAAACCTCCGCGTAGCCGCTCCCCGCGTTCAGTCCGCTCCGAAGCAGCTCCAGGCCCATAGCCCGAACCTTGTCCATCCGGGCGTCGGCCAGGATCCGACGCGCCAATTCCTGATCCGCCGGGCGGAGGGCTCTCGTTTCCGCGCGCGCGCCGGCTGACGCGGCGGGCAAGCGACCAACGCCCACAGCCGCCGCCGCGCAGAGGGCAAGAAAGGTTGTTTTGCTCACGACCCTCCTTTACCCCGAGCTTCCCGGCGCGCGCCACTAAAAAACGCGCGGGCCGGAAAGCTCGGCGCCCTCAATCGGACGAGACGCCCAGCAGCTCAAGAAGCCGCTCCAGGTCTTCATCGGTGAAAAACCGGATCTCGATCGCCCCGCGTCCCCGGTTGTACTGGAGGCGGACCCGGGTGCCCAGGCGCTCCTGGAGCTTGCGCTCCAGCTCGCGGATCTGGGCCGAAACCGCCGGCGCGTCTTTCCCGGCGGAAGGGCCGCCCTTGTCCGGCTTGTCAGTGGGGCGCGGCTGCAGCTTCCCCACGTAGGCCTCGGTTTGGCGGACGCTCCACCCTTCCTTGAGAGCGCGGGCGGCGGCCAGCTTGCGGGAAGGCTCGTCGGGAGCGGCGAGAAGGGCCTTGGCGTGGCCCGCTGAAAGGCGGCCCTCGCGCACCAGGGCCTGGACCTCCTCCGGCAGGCTCAGCAAGCGCAGCG
>JAGHDA010000336.1 GCA_021160185.1 Verrucomicrobiota bacterium | reverse complement strand
GTTCAGTCCCTTCGATTTGGCTTCAGCCGCCTGGCTGGCGCCGGGCCTTCTTTTTCTCCTGAGCGGCGCGGCCCGCAATGCGCGGGAAGCCTTCTTCCTGGGCGGCGCGGCGGGGCTCGCGCAGTCGCTGCTTTCGCTCCACTGGCTCCTCTACAACCCGTTCCCCGCGGGAGCGGCGGCCGGGTGGCTGGCGCTTTCCGTCTACCTCGCCCTCTACCCGGCGGCATGGTGCGCCGCGTGTCGCCTGGGAATCCGCCGACTCGCCCGAGCATGCCCGGAAGGAGACTCCGCACCCCTGGCCAACTGGGGAAGCGTCCCTTGGCTGACGCGCCAGGCGGCTTATTTCACCGCCGCCGCCATGTGGGTCGCTCTTGAAATGGCGCGCAGCCGTCTGCTGACCGGTTTCCCATGGAACCTGCTCGGCGTCAGCCAACACCGGTTTCTGCCTCTCGTCCAAACGGCCTCGGTGGCCGGAGTGTACGGCCTGAGTTTTCTGGCAGTGTGGGTTTCCGTCGCTCTTGCCGGAGGAGCGCGGCTCTGGGCCGCAGAGCTGCGGCCGCGCCGCGGCGGAGGAGCCGCGCCCGCGCCGCGCCTCCTCCGCCTGAGCGCGCAAACCGGGGAATGGATCTTGCCCCTGCTGGCGGCGGCCGTTTTGTGGGCGTGGGGGTGGCGGCGCATCCAAAACGCCCCGCCGATCCGGAGCCGAATCAAGGCCGCCCTGATCCAACCGGCCATCCCCCAGCGCCTGATTTTCGACCCCTCGCAAACCGAGACGCGGCGGCGGCGGCTGATCGAGCTGACCGACGCGGCCCTCGCCGCCGGACCGGACCTAGCGATCTGGCCGGAAGCCTCCCTGCCCAACCTGCCTCCGGAAGAGTATCGGCGGATCCTGGAGCGCCTGAGCCGCGCCGGAGCATGGTTCGTGTTCGGCGCGGAGGACGCGGAGCCCGATCCGGAAGCCCTCGCCGGTTGCCGCTACTACAACGCGGCTTTTTGCGTCTCCCCGGCGGGGCGGGTCGAAGGGGTCTACCACAAGCGTCATCTGGTGATTTTCGGCGAGTACATCCCCTTCGAACGACTCTTCCCCTGGATGAAACGGCTATCGCCGCTGGAGGCCAGCTACACCCCCGGCGCAGCGCCCGCCGTGTTCCGGATCGCGCTCGCCTCCGGGACCGTCCGGGCGGGGCCGCTGATCTGTTTCGAGGACGCCGTCCCGAGCCTGGCGCGGGCCAGCGCGCGCGCCGGGGCGGACTTTCTGCTGAACCTGACCAACGACGCCTGGTTCGGCGAGAGCGCGGCTCAGTGGCAACACGCCTGGAACGCGATGTTCCGCGCGGTCGAAAACGGCCTGCCCCTGGTTCGGTGCGCCAACAACGGGCTCACCTGCTGGTTCGATCCGGCCGGCCGGCTGCGCGGACTGGAGGATCGTTCGCGCGAGCGGGTCTACGGCCCCGGCGCGCATCTGATCGAACTGGAGCTGCCCGCGGACGCCCCGCCCACCTTTTACCGACGCCATGGAGACATGTTCGGCTGGGGCTGCGTCGGGTGGTCGGCGGCGGCCGGGGCGGGGCTCTTCCTGCGCCGACGCCGGCGGACAAAGCCGCCTTCGGAAGACGATTCGCCCTAGCGTCCGCCGCCCGCCCGCGCCTATATTGTCGGCCGCTATGTTGGAAAACGTCAGATCGCAATTGGAAGCGGCCGCGGACAAACTGGTCCACCTCAGGAGGTTTCTTTGACTTGCCCGCGCTGAAAAAACGGCTCGCCCAGTTGGACGAGGCGATGGGTCGGCCGGGCTTCTGGGACGACCAGGAGAAGGCCCAGAAAACCCTGGAAGAAGCGGCGGGCATCCGGCGCAAGATCGAGCCGCTCGAAGAGAGCGAAAAACGCCTGGAGGATTTGCAAGGAATGCTTGAGCTGCTCGAAGCGGCCTCGGAGGCGGAGCGCCGGGAAATGGAGGCCGAGATGGAGCAGGAAGCGAACGCGCTCCTGCGCCGGATCGAGTCGCTCGAATTGCAGGCCATGCTCAGCGGCGAGCATGACCGGCGCAATTGCATCCTGAGCATCAACGCCGGCGCCGGCGGCACCGAGTCGTGCGATTGGGCCGCGATGCTCCTGCGCATGTACCAGCGCTGGTGCGAACAGCGGGGATGGAAGGCGGAGGTGACCGACCTGCTTCCGGGCGAGGTGGCCGGGATCAAGAACGCCACGCTCCTGATCTCCGGGGAAAACGCTTACGGCTATTGCAAAGCCGAACGCGGCGTGCACAGGCTGGTGCGCCTCTCGCCTTTCGACTCGGCCAACCGCCGTCACACCAGCTTCGCCTCGGTGGACGTCATCCCTGAAATTGAAGACAGCGGCGAGATCGAAATCCCGCCCTCCGAGCTGCGAATCGAGACCTTCCGCTCCGGCGGCAAAGGAGGCCAAAACGTCAACAAGGTCGAAACGGCCGTCCGCATCACGCATATCCCCACCGGAATCGTGGCGGCCAGCCAGAACGAACGCTCCCAGCATCAGAACCGCGCCACGGCCATGAAGCTGCTCCTCTCCAAGCTCCACGCGCTGCGCGAGGACCGGAAGAAAGCCGAGATGGAGCGTTTCTACGGCGAGAAAGGCAGCATCTCGTGGGGCAACCAGATCCGCAGCTACGTCTTCCAGCCCTATCGGATGGTCAAGGACCTCCGCACCGGTTACCAAACGGGCGACGTCCAATCCGTCATGGACGGAGAGCTGGATCCGTTTGTGGGGCCTGGTTGCGGGCCGGCTGCCCGACCAAGCGCGTCCAAACAGCGACGGAGGAAGAATGAACATCCTTGACCGAATCGTGGCCGCCAAGCGGGAGGAGATCGCTCGGCTCCCCCAAACCGCCGCAACCCCCGAACTGGCGCGGGAGCGGCTTGCCGCAAGAGGCGGGGCGCGGGACTTTCTCGGGGCGCTCCGGAATCCACCCCAAGGCGGCCCCGCCTTCATCGCCGAGATCAAAAGAGCGTCTCCCTCCGCAGGCGTCATCCGCGCCGACTTCGACCCCGTCCGCATCGCCCGGCAATACGAAGCGGCCGGAGCGGCCGCTCTTTCGGTCCTGACCGACGGCCCTTACTTCCAAGGCTCGCTCGAACACCTTCGCGCTGCGCGCCGG
>JAGHDA010000168.1 GCA_021160185.1 Verrucomicrobiota bacterium | reverse complement strand
CCCGCGGGGGGCTTGGAGTGCGATGCGAGGCTCCTACAGGCGCGGCCGGCGTTGCGGCGGTTGCGGCGGGCGATTATCACGCTCTGGCGTTGGTTCCGCGGTCGGGCAGGTTTTTCTTCGGGGAGGCGGCCGTTCGGTCGGGCGAGCGGGCGGAGCTGGTCGCGCCCATGTGGGAAGGAAAGCCCGTGACCACTGAGTGGCTTCGGGACGGACAGCCGGCGGAGACCGGTCCGACGCTCCTGATTGAAAAGGCGCGTCCGGCGGACTCGGGTGAATACACGGCGGTCAGCGTGTTCGATTTTGGGCGGACGACCAACGCTGTGATCCGATTGCAAGTGGCAAGGGAGGCCGCGCTGGAAACCCGGGATTTCCGAGCGCCTCCCGCCGCCGCCCCGGGCGGCGCTCTTTGTTTGTCCTGGACGACGGTAAATCTCGGAGAGGCGGCCCTTGAAGAGGGATGGACGGTTCGCGTCTTTCTCTCGGCGGATTCAGGTCAATCCCTCCCGGTGGCCGTGTTTCATTTTTCCGAACCGTTGTTGCCTGGAGAGAGCCGGGAAACGGCTCAGACCGCCGCGGCGCCTGTCGGCCTGGATCCGGGGCGGGAATATTGGTGGACGGCGGAAACGGAGTGGGGCCAAGGCGGCCGCGCGCAGACGGTCGCCGGTCTGTTCCGGGCGGAACCGCTACCCGAAACGGCGCTGGGCGGCCGGTCCGTGGCGTTGGCGGGAAACCGCGGCGGAGCGCTCTTTTCGCTGAGCGTCCCCGGGGGCGCGACCCAGGCGGAGGCGAGGCTGCAATTGCCGGAGGGCCCGTTTCGTGACTGGGCTGCGGCCATTGCGGGCGGTTGTCCGGCAAAGATCACGTGGGAGGAACAAGGCCAGGGGGTCGCTCTCGTGCGCCTGACGCCGTGTTCCGGAGGCGCCTTTTCTGAAGGCCGACTTTGCTTCGGGATCTTTTTCACCGTGGACGAAGAGGCGGCGCCCGGCTTTGCCGCGGTTAAGGTTTTGGACGCCGCAGTTTACGACGGCGATGGGAACAAAACGGAGGCCGCCGTCGATGGCGGCGGGACGGCGGTCGCGGGAGCCGCGCCCCTGTTGGAAGCGCGGCTCGACTCCTCCGGCGCGCCGGTTCTGACGTTGTACGGCGCGCCGGGCGGCAGATATCAGTTGCTGCGGGCGGAGCGTCTGGGCCCCGAAGCCCCATGGATTCCCCAGGGCTTCGTGGATTTGGAAAAGCCCTGGACGACGCTCCCGCTTCCTACCGGAGAGGTTTCTCTCTTCTTCCGGGCGGCCCAGGAGCAGCCTGGAGACGCGGCTCCCTGAAGCCTTGGCGACCCTGGGTTATGAGCTGGGCGCGGAGGGCCGCCGACTCGGAAGGCAGGCGAGCGGCTTTGCTTTTTAGCGGGCGGAACGCAACACCGCAGTCACCGGGTAGTGATCTGAGGGATATCGTCCCTGGTCGTTCATGTGGACGATAGCCGCGTCCAGGGCGACCCACTCGGGGGTGTAAAGGATCCAGTCTATGCGGGTCCCTTTCCGGACGCCGCGCCAGCCGTGGTGCGTTGCCTCCCAAGGCGTGCGCTCGGGATGGATCACGCGGTAAGCGTCCGTCCATATCGGCCCTTCGCCGTTCCGGTCTTGAACCAGGGTTGCGTAGGGCGGGGAGCCTTCAGCTGCGTTGAAGTCTCCTGTGAGGATCACCGGCTTTCCGGCCCATAATTTCTGAGCTTGCCGGCGGATGAGTCGCGCCGATTCGAGCCGGGCCTTCGGGCCGCGGTGGTCGAAATGCGTGTTGGCGTAGACAAACTCCCGACCGGTCCGCCGGTCGCGGAGCGTCACCCAGGACACCATCCGCGGCAGGGAGGAATCCCAGCTTTTGCTTCCCGGAACCGACGGGGTTTCGCTGAGCCAGAAATGCCCTCCGCCGAGTTTTGCAAACCGATCGGTTCGAAACATCACCGGGCAGAACTCGCCTTTCTCCCGCCCGTCTTCGCGGCCGACCCCGTGGAACCCGTAGCCGGGAAGCTGGGCGCGGAGGTACTTTGCTTGGAACGCCAGAACCTCTTGCATTCCCAAAAGGTCGGGTTGGAAGGCCAAGATGGCTTCAGCCGTCAGGCCCCGACGAAATTGCCAACTGTTTGCGCCGTCATTCGCCGCTCCGTAGCGGATGTTGAAAGTCATCACCTTGATGAGCGGGCGAGGCATATCCACAGCCCGCTCGGCGGTCCGGCCGCACGCGGCGCTGAGAGCCAGGGCCGTCGCGAGAAAACCGACAAAATGCTTTGTCTTCACGCTTGTCTTCATGCGGGCAGGATAGGGCGGGGGAGCCGGAGGGACAAGAGAACCTTGCAGCCTGCGGCGCCGCGGCGTTTTCCCGGCCGTGGCTCCCCTCCCGACCTGGGGAAATCAGACAGGCGGCGCCGATGTTGCGCGCGCCGAGCGGCTTGGGTAAAACGGGCGCGCTCGAGCGCGGGAGGAATCGAATTTCAATGGCCGAGGCAGCGAACATTCTGGTGATCGGCGGCGGGCTTGTGGGGCTGGCCGCGGCATGGCGCGTTCAGCAACGGCGCCCGGGAGCGCGGATCGTGGTTTTGGAAAAGGAGAACAGGGTGGGGGCGCATCAAAGCGGGCGCAACAGCGGGGTGCTCCACGCCGGGCTCTATTACCGCCCCGGGTCCTACAAGGCGCGACTGGCAGTGCGCGGAATCCGGCAGATGATCGCCTTCTGCCGGGATGAAGGGATTCCTCATGAGGTCTGCGGCAAGATCGTAGCGGCGGCGACGGAGGAAGAGGTTCCTCGGCTGCGGGCCCTTTTCGAGCGGGGCATGGCCAACGGCCTTCGGGGTTTGGAATGGCTGGAGGCGGAACGCATCGCCGAGTTCGAGCCGCACGCGCGAGGGGCGGCGGCCATCCGCGTCCCGGAAGAGGGCATCGTCGATTACATCGCAGTGTGCGAGCGGTTGGCGGAGAAGGTCCGCGCCGGAGGCGGACAGGTTCAGCTCCGCGCCCGGACGCGGAGCTTGCGCCGCGAAAAAGGGGAATGGATCGCCGAGACGACGGCGGGCGCGTTCCGCGGGCGGTTTCTGATCAACTGCGCCGGGCTCCACGCCGACCGCGTGGCGCGGATGGCGGGCGCGCGCCCCCGGCTGCGGATTGTCCCTTTCCGGGGCGAATACCGCCGCCTTAAGCCTTCTCGGCGGGGCCTTGTGCGGAACCTCATCTATCCTACCCCGGATCCGCGCTTCCCCTTCCTGGGGGTTCACTTCACCCGGCTGATTCACGGAGGCGTGGAGGCCGGCCCCAACGCCGTGCTGGCTTTTGCCCGGGAAGGCTACAGCTTCTGGACGATTCATCCCCGCGATCTGGCTGAGGCGCTCAGTTTTCCAGGACTGTGGCGGTTTCTGGCCAAATATCCGGCCATGGCGCGGCGCGAGCTGGCCCAGTCGCTCAGCGAGCGGCGTTTTTGCCGCGCCTTGCAGCGGCTGGTTCCGGAGATCCGGCCCGAGGATCTTGAGCCGGGCGGGGCGGGCGTGCGCGCCCAGGCGATGCTGCCCGACGGACGGCTGGCGGAGGATTTCCATATCGAGCGACAGCCCGGCGCGCTCCATGTGTTGAACGCTCCCAGTCCGGCGGCCACGGCCTCGCTCGCCATCGGCGAACATTTGGCCGGCCTGGTGGAAGAGGGTTGACGGAGCGTTCCGAGCTCTGCGGTTGCCGGGCGGGCGAAGCTTGTTTCGATTCGGGCGCAAAAAGGCGGCCGGGGGAGCGCTTGAGCCCCGCGCCGCCGGCGGGCATACTGAGAAAGGCGGGTTGGGAATCCGTCCGCCGATTTCCGGAGCATTGGGAAAAACCATGGAATCCAGATCCGACCACGATCCTCAGAGCGGTCAAGGCAAGACGGCGGAGCGTTCTTCCACCGACGAGCGCCTTCGCGCGATGGGGATCGACATCGAGGCCGCCCGCCGGTTTGTCATGGCCCAGATCGAGCCGATTTCCGAGCCTGTCTTGGACATCGGCACGGGCCGAGGCCATTTCCTGGCCCTGTTAGCCGCCCGAGGCGTGCGGATCACCACGGTGGACACCGACGCGGCGGTCTTGCGGGAAACCGCCGAAGCTTTGAAGGCGCGCGGGCTTGCCGACCGGATTGAGTTTCTCCATGCGGACGCGGCGGCCCTCCCGTTGCCCGACGCGACGTTTGGCCTGGCCGTCTCGGTCAACGCCTTGCATCACTTGGAGAATCCGGAGCCGATCATTCAGGAAGCCGTGCGGGTGCTTCGCCCCGGCGGACGATTGGTCCTTTCGGACTGGACGAGAGAGGGCGTGGAGGCCATCAACCGCATCCATGCCGCCCAAGGCCGCCGCCATCCGGCTTTTCTCCACGATTCGGAGACGATTTACGACATGCTGGCGGAGCTGGGCTGCGCGGTCCGCGCCGCCTCCGGGCCGCATCAGCGCGCCTGGATCGCGTCGAAGGAGAAGTAGTCGGCCTCTCGCTCAAGCGGCCGGGAGTCGAGGCCTACGCCGCGGAGGCCAGCTCCAGCCCGGCGGAGCAAGGGGCGCACACGCCGGGCAATTCCCGCCAAAGCCGCGCGATGGCCGGAACGCCGGTGCAGTGAGCGGGGAAAAGCCGCCGCACGCCCAGGGCCCGGAGTTCTTCCGCGGTGCGCCGGAGACGGCGCTCGCTTGCGTTCACCAGGTGCGCGCCGCCCAGGACCGCTTTGAAAGGCCGCCGCGCGCCGGTCAATTCGCGGATATGCAAGAGCGTGTTGATCACGCCGGCATGTGCGCAGCCCAAAAGGACGGTTATGCCGTTGGATTCCTCGATGAAGAGGGCCTGATCATCCAGCAGGGGGTCGGCCCGACGTCGCTTGGGATCCAGGAAGAACGGTCCGCCTGTGTCCTCAAAGTCGGTTTGTCTCGGCACGGGGCCGGTCACGAAGATTCCGGGCGCCGCCTCGGCAGGCCCCTCGACAAAGCGCAAGACGGCCTTGGCGTTCAACGCCTCCCGCGCCGACTGCGGCAGCCCCACCTCCTGCGCGCGGCCGTTTTCCGGGCAGGAGAATTTTGGGACCAGCGCATCTCGGTGCAGCCATACCGTTTGTTTGTCCCGCGCCGCGGCCAGCGCCGCGGGAAGCCCGCCGGCGTGGTCGTAGTGGCCATGGCTCAGGAGGATCCCTTCGGCTTCTCCCAGGCGAACGCCCAGCGCCTCGGCGTTGCGGGTCAAGACGAGGCTCGTTTGGCCGGCGTCGAAAAGAAAGGCGCGGCCTTCCCGCTCCACCCAGACCGCCCAGCCGTGCTCGGCCAGCAGGCCGCGCCGATAAACCGAATTCTCTGTGAGAACAATCAGTCGCATGCGTCCTCTCCCGCGCCGTGGGGGGCGCGCTTTCGCGCCCGCGCCTATTCCGACTTGGACGGCTTCGGCTTCACTTCCGGCTCGAGCTCTTCGATCGCTTTGTAGACCAGTTTGACGTACATCCACGCCGGTCCGCCGCCCAGCACGCAGCCCACAAACGCCGCCTCCATGATTTCGTCCTTGGTTGCGCCTTCCCGCAAGGCGGCGCGCACGTGCCAGCCGATGCAGTAGACGCACTCCTTCACCACAGAAAGCGCGACGGCGATCAGCTCCTTGGTCTTGCGCGGGAGCGCGCCCGAGGCCATGCCCGCCTTGTCGAAGGCGACCAGGCCGTTCACAAACTCGGGGTACTCCCGCGCCACCTTGCGTCCCAGCTCCTGGGTGATCCGGAGTTCCTTGCGAATGGAGAATCCTTCAGCTTCTTCCATGGCAGTGCTTCCCATCTTCCGATTTCGGGACGGTCCGCCTCCTTCTCGGCGGCGGACCGTCCGCGAGCCGCTTCGGCAGCAAAGCTACTCCTGGATCACGCTGCTGAGAATGTGTTTTTCGTCCGCAGCCACGTGTTTGCCCATTACCTCGGCGATCACGCCGCCGAACATCTTCCCCATCAGGCCGGTGTTCATCCCGGAGATGTAGACCTTGCCGTCCGGCCCTTCGTAAACGCCGAAGGCGCAAGGCATGAGCGTGCTCATTTCCGGATGTTTCTCCAGCACTTTCAGGGCGTAATCCGCGTTGCAAAGCTCCACGATCCTGACCGGGCGGTCGAACTGGACGCCGTGCTTTGCCATAGACTGGTTCATGTCGCGGATTCCCGGGCAGTTCCATCCGGCGTTTTCGATGGCTTTTTTGAGTTCTTGGCAGGTTTGTTCCACCGAGTCGAAGCGGCTCTCGTGGATCTTGAGCATCATGCCTGGCATCGTAAGCCAGAGGACGCCAAGAGCTGCCAGGAAGCCGAGCGCCGTCCCGCCGAGGAGCGGCAGGAGGACGGCTTGGACCTGAGCGCGCCGGGAAGCGCGCCGGGCGATTGGAGTCAACGTGTTGGGTGTCATAGGCGTTTCTTTCTTTTGAGGCGGTTGAGGGAGCGGGAGTCGGTTAGCTTATTTGCGATTTTGCGACACCGCTAAGAATTGGCCGCAAAATAAAAAGCCGCTCTTCCCCGCTCCTTTCCCGCTTCGTCATGAGAGGGGACAGGTTCCGGTCGGACAGCTCGACCCGCTTGATCCGGCGCTTCCGCTTGATCCGCCATCGCCGACGGCGAAGCTCGAGAGAAGCTTGACGGTCTTGGCGGAACCGCATTTTTCGCACTTGTGGGGCCCCTTGGCTCCGGCCTTTTCCAGGAACACCGTCACGTGTCCGCACTCTTCACATTGATACTCGAATAACGGCATAGCGAACCTCCTTCTCCTGTCTTTTCTGTTCTTCGGCGGCGGAGCTACTCGCGCCCTTCATCACGCCGCCTCGGGGTCAAACAATATAGCCTTGCGGAAGCCTGTCAAACCGTCCTCTGGAGCGGCTCAATGGTGGGAGTGGGACCTTTCTTCCCCCGGCGAAGGCTTCACGAACAAGAGGGGGAAGACGATGTCGCTTGTACAGCAGGGAACCCAAACGGCCAGGAAGAGGAAGCATCCGATCAGGACCAGGGTCGCTGCGTTGAACCCCGTTCCCAGCGCCATCGTCATGTGGAAAAGCGAAGCCCACGTGCTGAGGAGCACATGGCCCGCGTGGGGGAACTTGGTCTGAGGCCGCCAATAGCCCAGGGCGATTCCCCCCAGGGCGAGAGGGTTGACCAGCCACCACTTTTCGATCGCGCCCACGTGGAGGCCGCGATGAGGCAGATCCAGGAGCAGTTCGCCGAGGTAGGGGATCACGCAATCGCTGAGCGTGGCGATGCCGACCGAGCCCAGGTAGCCGATCAGAAGGATCCTGAGCGCTCCTCCGTGTCCGCGCAGTCGGTACATGGCCGTGGTGACCAGGGCGCTTAGGACCACGTGGAGCGGGTGAAGGGTCCAGAACAAGCGGGTCGAAAAGGAGCGCGGGGCGTGGAGCTGCACCAGCAGGGCCATGATAACGATTCCTGTGAGCGTGCCGAAGAAAGTGTATGGCGCGTGATTCCGCAGCTCCTCGGCGATCGATTGGATTCGTGATTTTGCCATAGCCTCCTTTTCTTCCGATTTCCTCCTACGCACCCTAGCAGAGCTGTCAACCGGCGCGAATCCTTCTGATTGAGAAGGGACGCCTTCGGCATGAGTCGCTTGACGCGGCGCGGCGAAGGGATCGAGGATGAGCCCATGAGACAGCGCAATAAAGCTTTCGGAATCGGCCTTGCCGCAGCGTCGTTTCTTGCGGCCGCGGCGGCCCGGTCGGCGACTTCCCCGCAATTCCAGCGCATCCAGCTCACCCCCTGTTTCTGGGGCGAGGGGGCGAATTTCGCCGACTTCAATCAAGACGGAGCGATGGACGTGATTTACGGGCCGTGGATTTTCTGGGGGCCGGATTTCAAGGGCCGGCTTGCCTACGCCCCGGCCGACCGGACGTTCACCGCGAAATTTCCCGACGGCAAGACGCGGACGCTTCCCGGCTATGAGGGGGCGCTGGGTTTCAAGAACGCCTATGCGGACTGCTTCTTTTGCTTCGTGGACGATTTCAACCGGGACGGCCGGCCCGACGCGTTGATCGTGGGCCTGCCCGGAGAGCAGTCCTATTGGTACGAAAATCCGGGCTGCAACAAAGGGCTGTGGCGGCGGCATCCGGCGCTGGACGTGCCGGACAACGAATCGCCGACGTATGTCGATTTGACCGGCGACGGGCGCAAGGAGCTGGTCTGTTGTTCCCGGGGCTACATCGGGTACGCGGAGCCGAGCTGGGCCGCGCCGGACAAGCCGTGGACGTTCCGCCCGATCACGCCGAAAGGGAAGTACCAGAAATACACCCACGGCCTCGGCGTGGGCGACGTGAACGGCGACGGCAGAATGGACGTGATCGAGAAGGACGGCTGGTGGGAGCAACCGGCCGCTGGAGCGCAAGCGGCTCCTTGGCGTTTCCATCCTTATCCCTTTGCTCCTGAGGGGGCCGCCCAGATGTACGCCTATGACATCGACGGCGACGGCGACAACGACGTGTTGACCTGCCTCAATCCCCATCATTACGGCCTGGCCTGGTACGAGCAGGTCGTCGAGTCGGGCAAAATGACCTTCCGCCGCCATCAGTTCATGGGCAAGACGGCCGCCGAGAACCGTTACGGCGTCCACTTCAGCCAGCCCCACGCCTTGGCCCTGGCCGACATGGACGGCGACGGCCTTCTGGACCTTGTGACGGGCAAGCGTTTTTGGGCGCACGGTCCGGAGGGGGACGCGGAGCCCAACGCGGCGGCGGTGCTTTACTGGTTCCGGCTCACGCGCGGCCCGCGGGGGGCGGAGTACGTTCCCCATCTGATCGACGACGATTCGGGCGTGGGCACCCAGGTGGTTGCGGGCGATGTCAACGGCGACGGCCGGCCGGACATCGTGGTCGGCAACAAGAAAGGAGCCTGGGTTTTCCTCCAGAGGGCGGGCGGGAAATAGCCCGGTCCGTCCGCGTCGGAAGCCGCGGCGCGGGACGGAAATGCATTGAGTTGTCCCTTGCCTCCTGGCCATCATGGAGGCATGAGCAAAGGAACAGTTCGACGCGCCGCCGGATGGATCCTTGCGGCGCTGGTTGGGTTCTCCGGCGGGGCTGCCCCGGCCTCGGGCGATTCGGTTCCTCCGTGGGAAGATCCGGGCGTGTTTGCGATCAACAAACTGCCTCCGCACGCCTCCTTTATCCGGTACGCCTCGCCGACCGAGGCTTTGCGGCACGCAAGCGCGGAGATCCCGCTTGAAGAGCGGTGGAAGGCTTCCCCCTTCACGCTGCTTCTCAACGGTCAGTGGAAGTTTCACTGGTCCTCGAACGTCCTGGTCCGGCCCAAGGACTTCTACAAGCCCGATTTTTCCGACGAAGACTGGGCGCTTTTGCCGGTTCCTTCCTGCTGGCAGATGCGCGGCTACGGCTACCCGATCTACGTGAACATGATGTGGGGCGATTCCAAATGCCCATGGGGCAAAATGGATCCCCCTCGCATCCCGCACGATCGCAACCCGGTAGGCAGTTATCGCCGCGCCTTCACCTTGCCCAAGTCGTGGACCGGCCGCCGGATTGTCCTCCACTTCGACGGGGTTGAATCCGCCATGTACGTCTGGCTCAACGGCGATTTCGTGGGCTACAGCGAAGGGAGCCGCACCCCGGCCGAGTTCGACGTGACGGACAAGGTCCGCCCCGGGGAAAACCTTCTCGCGGTCGAGGTGTATCGCTATTCGGACGGCTCCTACCTCGAAGACCAGGACAAGTGGCGCATGAGCGGCATCTTTCGCGACGTCTATCTCCGCTCGGCCGAGCCGGTGCACGTGCGCGACTTTTTTGTCCACGCGGACTTGAGCGAGGACTGTCGCGAGGGCGTGTTGCGGATCGAAGCGGCGGTGGCGAACGAAGGCAAACAACCCGCCGTAGCCGCGCTGGAGGCCGCCCTCTACGCTCCGGACGGGACCTGCGTCTTGAAGGAGGCGCGCCCGGCGAGCGGGGCGCCGAAAACGGCGACGATTCCTCCGGGGCGGGCGTCGGAAATCAAGCTTTCCGCCAGGATCCCGCGCGTTAAACCGTGGTCGGCTGAAGAGCCGAATCTTTACCACCTGGTTCTGACTTTGAAGGAAGGCGGCTCGGCCGGGCGCCTGATCGAGGCCATTCCTTGCCAGATCGGCTTCCGGCGGGTCGAAATCCGCAACAGCCGGCTTTTGCTCAACGGCAAGCCGATCTACATCAAAGGCGTTGACCGCCACGAGATGGATCCGGACAAGGGCTACGCGGTGGATCGGGACTCAATGATCCGGGACATCGTGTTGATGAAGCGTCACAACATCAACACGGTTCGCACCAGCCACTATCCCAACAAGCCCGAATGGTATGAGCTGTGCGATCTGTACGGGATTTACCTGATCGACGAGGCCAACATCGAAAGCCACGGCGTGGGCTACAACCCGAAAAGGACCCTGGCCGCCAAGCCGGCGTGGAAGGCGGCCCATCTGGAGCGCACGCGCCGGATGGTCGAGCGGGACAAAAACCATCCTTCGGTCATCATTTGGTCGCTCGGCAACGAAGCGGGCGACGGCCCCAATTTCGTCGCCACTTACACGTGGATCAAAGAGCGCGACTCCTCCCGCCCGGTCCAATACGAGCGAGCCGGGCTCGCCAGCCACACGGACATCTACTGCCCCATGTATCCCACCCCGAGCCGCCTCGAGCGCTACGCGACTGGAAACCCGGACCGGCCGCTTATCATGTGTGAATACGCCCATGCCATGGGGAACAGCGTCGGCGGTCTCGCCGACTACTGGCAGGTTATCAAGCGCTACCCCGCGCTTCAGGGCGGCTGCATCTGGGATTGGGTGGATCAGGCGCTTCGGGCGCGCGACGCCCAGGGCCGCGAGTATTGGGCTTACGGCGGGGATTTCGGCCCGCCGGGCACGCCCTCCGACGGCAATTTCAACTGCAACGGATTGGTCCTGCCCGACCGCGCCCCGGAGCCCGAGATGGAGGAGGTGCGCAAGGTTTACCAGAACGTCGCCTTCGAGCCGGCGGACCTGGCCGCCGGAAAGATCCGGTTGCGCAACGAAAATTGCTTCATCTCGCTCGAGGGTTTCCGGGGGCGTTACACGGTGACGCGGAACGGCCGGCTCCTCCGGCAGGGAGCGTTTTCGCCCATGAAGCTGGGACCGGGCGAGAGCGGCGTAGTGACGCTGGATCTGCCGCCGCTGCCGAGCGAGCCCGGAACGGAGTATTTCCTCAACGTGGCCTTGGAGTTGGCGAAGCCCACGCGGTGGGCGCCCGCGGGATACGTCACAGCCTGGGAGCAGTTCAAACTGCCCGTCGCCGCGCCGCCTCCCCCGCCGCTGCCTCGCGGCCCGGCCTTGGAGACGCTGGAGAGCCCGGAGGAAGTTCGCGTGCTCGGCCGGGATTTCAGCGTCGCGTTCGATCGCGCCTCGGGCGCATTGAAATCCTTCATCGCCGGGGGCCGGGAACTGCTCGTCCGCCCGTTGGCGCCCAACTTCTGGCGGGCCCAAACGGACAACGACAGCGCCAGCCGCGACATGATGCGCAAGGAGCTGGGGGTTTGGGAGCGCGCCGCCGCCGAACGCAAGGTCAGCGGCCTCGTTGTGGAGCAGCCGCGGCCCGACACCGTGCGCGTGCGGTTCGACGGCGAGATGATCGACGGCCGGGTGAAATGGACCCAGGAGTGCGTCGTTCGCGGTCAAGGGGCTGTTCTTGTCTCCATGGCCATCGATCCGGACAAGGAACTTCCTGAGATCCCGCGCGTGGGCATGCAAGGGGCCATCGCCGGATGGATGAACCGGATGACCTGGTTCGGCCGGGGCCTTTGCGAAAATTACTGGGACCGGAAGAGCGGCGCCGCCGTGGGCCTTTATTCCGGCCGCATCGAGCAATTGCTTCACGGCTATGTCCGCCCGCAGGAAAACGGGAACCGCGAGGACGTCCGATGGGCGGCGTGGCATGACGCCATGGGCCGCGGTCTGATGGCCGTGGCCGGGAAGCAGTGGATCGAGGCTTCCGCTTGGCCTTACACCATGGAAGACCTCGAAAAGGCGCGGCATGTCAACGAGTAGCCCCATCGCGATTTCTACACGATCAACGTCGATCTCCAACAGCGCGGTTTGGGCAGCATCAACAGTTGGGGCGCCAAACCGCTCCGGCAGCATCGGCTTTGGCCCAAGCCGTATCGCTACTCCTTCATCCTGGCTCCGATAAGCGGCGATGCGGCGCAATGGGATCGGACGGCGCGGGCGTTGCGCGCCCTTGCGGTTCGGTGAGCGCGGCGGGTTTCTTGGAAAGCTCGACAATCAGGCCGGCTCGGGGAATTCCCGGGCCGGTTTTTTGCGCGGACGTTTGCCCGCGCTGCCGGGGCCGCGCATAGGAGGACTCAGAGAAACTGCGGGGGCTGCGCGGCTGAGCCGCCGCGTTGCCGTCCGCCCG
Organism: Verrucomicrobiota bacterium; assembly: GCA_021160185.1. Classification (GTDB taxonomy): domain Bacteria; phylum Verrucomicrobiota; class Verrucomicrobiia; order Limisphaerales; family CAZBKV01; genus JAGHDA01. The sequence continues at coordinate 15,309 of JAGHDA010000168.1, read as the reverse complement.
CGGCCGCGCTTCAGCCTCCCAGGTCGGCGGGGTCCACGTCCACCGTCAACTCCAAGCCTTCCGGCATAGGGAAAGCCTTCAGCGCCTGGGCCAGGCGGCGGCTGAGACGGGTCATGCGAACCGCCTTGAGAACAAGTTGGTGCCGGTAGAAGCCCCGGATGCGGAGAATCGGCGCCGGGGCCGGGCCGGCGATTTCCAAATCCTCCAGGTCCTTCAGCTTTTCGGCCAGTCGCCGCCGCAAGTGCTCGATGGCGAACCGCACTTTGTCCTCGTTCAAGCCCCGCAGGGTGAGCAGAGCGATCCGGGTAAACGGCGGGTACCGAAGCTGGCGGCGGAACTCGACCTCTTCCTCGTAGAAGCTGAGGTAGTCGTGGCGTCGGGCGTATTGAATGGCCGGGTGGAACGGGGTGAAGGCCTGGATGTAGACTTCTCCTTCCACGTCCCCGCGTCCGGCTCGTCCTGAGACTTGGGTCAATAACTGGAACGTCCGCTCCGCGGCTCGGAAATCGGGGCGGTGGAGGCTCATGTCGGCGTTGACGATGCCCACCAACGTCACGCGCGGAAAGTGGAGTCCCTTGGCGATCATCTGGGTTCCCACCAGGATGTCGATCTTGCCCGTTCGGAAGTCGCCCAGGATCCGGCGGTAATCCTCCTTGCGCTGGAGGATGTCCGAATCCATCCGCTGGACGCGCGCTTTGGGGAAAAGCCTGCGGAGAGTCTCTTCGACCCGCTGGGTGCCCGCGCCCGCATAGCGGATGGCGGGGTTGCGGCACTGCGGGTTGGGACAGACCTGCGGCGGCTCCTCCACGCGGCCGCAGAGATGGCAGCACAGCTTCTCCTTGGCCCGATGGTAAGTGAGAGCGACGCTGCATTCGGAGCAGCGGGCCACGTAGCCGCAGAGGGGGCATTGGACGATCGGCGCGAAGCCGCGTCGGTTGAGGAAGAGGATCGCCTGCTCCCGTTGTTCCAGGCGCTTCTCGATCGCCCGCAGCAGCAACTGGGAAAAAATCCGATTCGGCCGGCCTTCTCCGCGCTCCCTGCGCATGTCCACCACGCGGACATGCGGCAGCTTGCGGTCGTCGATGCGCCGCGGCAGCTCCAGGAGCGTGTATTTGCCGCGCCTGGCGTTGTAAAAGCTTTCCAGCGACGGCGTGGCCGAGCCGAGCGCCACCGCCGCTCCTTCCAGCCTGCCCCGGACCACCGCCACGTCGCGGGCGTGATAGCGCGGAGCTTCTTCCTGCTTGTAGGAGCGCTCGTGTTCCTCATCCACGATGATCAGCCCCAGCGATTCCACCGGCGCGAAGACGGCCGAACGGGCGCCGATCACAATCCGCGCCCGGCCGGAGCGGATCCGATGCCATTGGTCGTGCCGCTCGCCGTGGGAAAGGTGACTATGCAACACGGCCACTTCGGTTTGGATCGGTCCGCTGGAGAAGCGCGCTTTGAACCGCTCGATCGTCTGGGGCGTGAGGGAAATCTCCGGCACCAGGACGATCGCTCCTTTCCCTTGCTCCAGCGCCCTGGCGATGGCTTGAAGGTAGACCTCGGTCTTGCCGCTGCCGGTCACTCCGTAGAGGAGGAACACCGGGCCGGTTTCATTGAGCGGGCCCGGCCGCGCCGCCGCCACTCCGGCCATGATGCTTTCCAGCGCCGCTTGCTGCTCGGCGTTCAATTCCAACGGCTTGGTCGGAACGAATCGCTCGGCCGCGTACGGATCCCGCTCCTCGGCTTCCCGTGTAATCCGCACCGCCCCTTTCGCCTCCAGACGCCTGACGGTGTCCGCCGTGCACCCCGTCAGCCGAAGCAACTCCCGTAACGGGATGCGCCCCCGCTCTTCGATAAGGTGGAAGATTTCCTTCTGTCGAGGCGTCAGAGGCGGCAGCTCGGCGCCGCCTGCGGGCGCGACGGTCAGACGCCGGCGAAAATCGGCCTTTTCCCGCCGTACGCTTACGGGCAGCGCCGTCTTCAAAGCGGTTTCGACCGGGCAGCAGTAATACTCCGCCATCCAACGCGCCAGGGCGAGCACCTGGGGCGTGATGAGACTGCGGCTTCCCAGAACCTTGAGAATCGGCTTCAAGCCCGGCCGAGGCGGCGCGTCGATTACCTCAGTCGCCGTCCCCAGAAGCGTGCGATTGCCGAAGGGGACCTTGACGCGGCTGCCCACTTCGATCATCGGCGCCCATTCGGGCGGGACCGTGTAGTCGAAGTCCTTCCCCAGCGCAATGTCCAACGTAACTTTGACAATCATTCCGGGCCTCCGCGCCGGCAGGGCGTTTCTCCGCGCGGCGCGACGCCAGCTTATCCGCCGGCTGAGCCTCTGCAAACGCCCGAGCTGCAGCCCGCCCCATCGCCTCGGCGGCTGCGGGGAAGGGCCGCTTCGTTGACCTCGATGAGTTACGTTTGCCCCGCGCCCAACCTGTGAAGCCGGGTCAAGGTTTGCCGGTCTGACCGTCGTTTGGGGCGGGCGGGCGCGGCAGGCGCAAAGTGAAAGCGCTGCCCTCGCCTGGAGCGCTTTCGACTTCCACTCGACCCCCGTGGGCGAGGGCAATGTGCTTGACGATGGCCAGCCCCAGCCCGGCGCCGCCCCCTTTGCGGCTTCGGGCCTTGTCCACCCGATAGAACCGCTGGAATATGCGCGTCAAGTGGATGCGCGGGATGCCGCACCCGCGGTCCCGCACGCGCAGCAGGACTTCCCCTTCGCATTCCTCCGCCTCAATGCGCACGGGGGCGCCCTCCGGGCTGTGCGTGATGGCGTTGTCGATGAGATTGACCAGGGCCTGTTCGATCAAACCGGGATTCGCGAAGAGACGCAGTTCTTCCGGACACGAAACGTCCAGGCGAATCTTTTTCGCCTCGGCCCGGGCCTGACAGATTTGGGCGGCGCGTTCGAGCAGGGCGCGGGCCGGTTGCTCCCGGCGGTCGAGCGCGCCTTCATCGGCGTCTCGTTCAAGGCGGGTCAGGAGCAAAAGGTCCTCGATGATTGCCTGCATGCGGGCGCTCTGGCGCTCGAGAATCTCGAGAAAACGCCGGGCGGCCTTCGGGTCTTCGATGGCGCCCTCCCGCAGGGTTTCGATGAACCCGCGCAAAGACGTGAGCGGGGTCTTGAGTTCGTGGGAAACGTCGGCCACGAAATCGCGCCGGGCCTGCTCCGATCGGCGCAGCCGGGTAATGTCCCGCAGGATCAGGACGGCGCCGCCGACGCTGTCCTTTTCTTTCATCAGCGCGCCGTGGACGTGGAGGATTCGTTCCCCGTTTTCCCCGGGCAGGACGATCTCGGTTTCCGCCGCGCCCCCGCGTTTTTCCAGTGCGTCGAGCGTCTGAATCAGCCCGGCGGTCCTGGTCAGTTCAAGCAACGGCTTGCCGCGAACCTCTGCGTCCTGCAATTCCAGCATCCTTGCCGCGACGGCGTTGACGGCGAGCACGCGGCGTTCGCCGTCCAGGGCGATCAGGCCTTCGCCCATCCCCCGCAATATGGCGCGGAGTTCGTTTCGTTCCCGGGTCAAGGCGTCGACCGTGCGCCGAAGTCGTTCCCCCATGCGATTAAGGGCGCGGGAAAGGGCCGCCAATTCCAGCGTGTCGGGTTCGGCCACGCGAAAATCCAGATCGTCGCCCCCGAGGCGTTCGGCTGCTTCCCGCATATCCTGAAGCGGGCGGCTGATGTGCCTGGCGAATAGGTAAGCGGCCGCCGCCCCGAGCAGGAGGGCTGATGTTCCTCCGACCCCCAAAGCCAGGAGCAACCGGCGGAAGATCGCGCGGATCCGTTCCAGGGGCCTGGAGACGCGCATCACACCGCGAATCTGCCCGCCCACGCGCAATGGGACCGCTACGTACATCATCGGCATGCCCAAGGTTGTGCTGAAACGCGCGCTCGACCCATAATCGCCGCTCTCCAACGCCTGACGGATTTCCGGGCGATCCGAATGATTGACCATGGTCGCGGGATCGTGTTCGGAGTCGCCGATTACTTTTCCATCGAGCAGAACGACGGTGAACCGTGTTTTTCTCCGACCGACGGCGCGCCCCGCGCGCTTGCAGAAGCCCTCTGCCGCTTCGACGCCCTGAAGCGCCATGCGCTCCGCCGCCTCCGAGGCTGCCAGACGGGCGATCGCCAGCAGTTCGCGCCGGGTCTCGGCGAAGTAAAAATCTCGAAGCGCCGTGGCGGCGTGCCAGGTGATGCCTGCCGCGGAGAGAAATATAATTCCCAAGAAACCGGGATAAAGACGCCTTAGAATGGTCTTTTTCTGTTTCAAAACAGCTGCTCTTCCCGGAAGCGGTAGCCGACGCCGCGGACGGTTTCTATGCGGTCGCCGACGCGCCCGAGTTTCTTGCGCAGGCTGACGATTTGAACGTCCACGGAGCGTTCCGTGACCGGATAGTCGTCGCCCCGAGCCGCTTCGATGATCTGCTTTCGCGAATAAACCCAGCCCGGCCTGCGCGCCAGCAAATGGAGAATGTTGAATTCGGTATAGGTGAGCCGCACCTCTCTATCCCCGACGGTCGCCCGCCGCCGTCCCGGGTCGATAACGAGAGGTCCCGTTCGGATGATAGCGTCCGCGTCCCCCGGTTTGAGGACGGCTCTGCGCCCGCGCCGGAGTATTGCCCGGACTCGCGCCACGAGCACGCGCGGACTGAAGGGCTTGCTGATGTAATCGTCGGCTCCAAGTTCGAGACCGGCCACGACGTCGGCTTCCTCGCCTCTTGCGGTCAGCATGATGACCGGGACGTGGGCGGTCCGAGCGTCGCCGCGGAGCCTGCGACAGATATCGAGCCCGTCCAAGTCGGGCAGCATCAAGTCGAGGAGAATCAGATCGGGGATCGCGCCGCGCAGGGCCTCGACGGCCTCCTCGCCGGAGGCTGCGCACTCGACCTGGAACCCGTTGCGGGAAAGGTTGTAGGAAACCAGTTCCCGGATGTCGGCTTCGTCATCCACAACCAGAATCCGGGGTTTTTTCATGGGCCTGCCTCGGGCTGGTTTGCGTTTCTGGAGGAGATTCGCCCGCCCCGATTTCCGGGGGCTCGGCGGCAAGTTTCTTGTGCCGGGCGATCGCCCCCTCGACCAGATAGATCACGTCTTCGGCAATGTTGGTGGCATGGTCGCCGATGCGTTCGCAGGAACGCAGCACCCAGAGATAATCCACGAGCGCGTCTACCGATTCCGGATGTTCGCGCATGGTCGCGATCAGGACGCGGCGACCCGACTTGTACAGATCGTCAGTGCTCTCGTCCTCGCGTAGAACTTCGCGCGCGGCGCTCGGGTCGGACCGGACGAACGCGTCGAGGCTTTTCTTAAGTTGCCGCCAGACCTTGTCCGTCATGGCATGGATGTCAAGCGGCGCCGTGATTGCCGGTCGCTTAGCCAGATGCCGGGCGCGTTTGGCGATGTTCACGGCCATATCGCCGACGCGTTCGAGATCGTTGTCGATCTTGAGCGCCATGACCACAAAGCGGAGGTCGCCGGCCACCGGTTGATGGAGCGCAAGCACTTTGAGGCAGGCTTCTTCCAGTTCGACCTCGGCCCGGTCAATGTCGTCGTCGCCGTCGATGACCTGTTGGGCCAGCTCGCGGTCTCGCGCTTCCACCGCTCGAGCCGCGGCGTACAAGCGTTCCTCAACCAGGGCGCTTAGGGCGAGCAGATCTTTCTTCAGGCGTTCTATCTCGTGCGTCAACAACGTAGCCATGGCCTTTTGTTCCTTCTTCGCCTTGGTTTTCGGAGGATGCCAGGAATTTCTTCCACGCATCCCGCCGGATACGCCCTTGAAATTTCCTTCAGGATCCTCCTTGCGATCATAATCGCAACCGCAATCGTTGTCCTCCTCGGGCGCGAAACGACGGCCTTCCGGAGGGAACGAGCTTCGTTTAGCCGAACCGACCGGTGATGTACGCCTCGGTCTGCGGATTTTCGGGGGCGGTGAACAACTTGGTGGTCGGGCCGAACTCCACCAGCTTGCCCAGATAGAAGAACGCAGTGTAGTCCGACACCCGGGACGCCTGTTGCAGGTTGTGAGTTACAATGACGATGGTGAAGCGTTTTTTTAATTCACTCATAAGCTCTTCAATCCGGGCCGCGGCCAAGGGATCGAGCGCGGAACACGGTTCGTCCATGAGCAGGACTTCCGGTTCCACGGCAATGGCCCGCGCAATGCACAACCGCTGCTGCTGGCCGCCGGAAAGGTCGGATCCCGGTCGGTGCAGCCCGTCCTTGACTTCGTCCCAGAGCGCGGCGGCGCGCAGCGCCTTCTCGACCCGGTCGTGCAGTTCGCTCCGGCTGTAGCGCTGTTCCAGGCGCAAGCCGTAAGCGACATTGTTGAAGACGGTCATGGGAAAGGGCGTGGGTTTTTGAAAAATCATGCCCACCCGGCGGCGCAGTTCCATGGACGGAATAGCCGCAGGGTCCAGAACATTGACGCCGTCCATGAGAATTTTCCCTTCCGCGCGGTGCCCCTTGTATATCTCGAATATCCGGTTGTACGAGCGTATATGGGTGGACTTGCCGCAGCCGGAGGGCCCGATCAGGGCCGTGATCCGGTTGGCGTGGATGTCCAGGGTGTTGTCGAACAGCACCTGCTTCTTGCCGTAGAAAAAACACAGGTTGCGCACCGCGATTTTTATCGGGGGCTTTTCTTGGGGTTCGCCTGCCATGGGAATGAATCAGCTCCGCTCTCGGTTGACGCCGCGCAGCCAAAGCCGGGAGAGGATGGTAAACGCCAGCACGGACATGGTGATGAGGAACGCCGCCCCCCAGGCCAGGCTGTGCCACTCCTCGTACGGGCTCATGGCGTAGTTGAAGAGAGTGACGGTCAGGCTCGGCATCGGCTGGTTCAGGTTGACGGCCCAGTAGGGGCTGTTCAACGAAGTAAACAACAGCGGCGCGGTCTCGCCGGCGACCCGGGAAACGGACAGGAGAATGCCGGTCAGCATGCCGGACATGGCCGCGCGAAGCGCGACCTGGAACATCATCCGCCAGTACGGCGCGCCCAGGGCCAGGGCCGCCTCGCGCATCGCGTCCGGGACCAGGTTCAGCATTTCTTCCGTGGTCCGGGTCACCACGGGGAGCATGAGAATGGCCAGGGCCGCGGCTCCGGCCCAACCGGAGAAATGGCCCAATGGCCGGACCAGCGCCAGATACACGAACACGCCGACCACGATGGAAGGCGCGCTGGTCAATACGTCCGCCACCAGGCGGACCGCGGCCGCCAGTTTTCCCCCTCGGCCGAATTCAGCCAAGTAGATGCCGGCCAGGATTCCAAAGGGCACAGACATGACGGTCGCTGTAGCCGTGAGGATCAGGGTTCCCACGATGGCGTTGGCCAGGCCGCCATGTTCTTCCCCCGGCGGAGCCGGCAACTTGGTGAAAAAATCCCAATTGATTGCGCTGATCCCCTTGAACGCCGTGTCCGTGAGAATCCAAGCCAGCATGGCCAGTCCGATAAGCGCGGCGACGCCCGAGAGAAAGAGCACGAGGGCGTTGACGAATTTTCGGCGCACACGGCGGCAGTTCACGATCAGCGTCCCTCCCGTTTGCCCATGCGGCGCAACCAGATCTGGGCCACGCTCAGAATGACGAACGTCATGAGAAACAGAACCAGCCCCAGCTCGATCAGAGCGGAAAGGTAGACGTCGCCATCCGCTTCCGTGAATTCGTTGGCCAACGTCGAGGCGATCGAGTTGCCGAGGGCGAACAACGAAAAGTTCAGTTCATGGGCGTTCCCGATCACGAACGTGACCGCCATGGTCTCCCCCAAGGCGCGCCCCAGGCCAAGGGTAATGGCGCCGATAATCCCCTTTCGCCCGTACGGGATCATGATGTCCCGCGCCACCTCCCAGGTGGTCGCGCCCATGCCGTAGGCGGATTCCTTGAGCGCGGACGGCGTCATTAAAAAGACGTCGCGGATCACGGAACTAATGAACGGCAGAATCATCAGAGCCAGCACCAGACCGGCGCTGAGTATGCCGATCCCTATGGGCGGACCGCTGAACAGGAAAAAATCCCCGAAACGTTCTTGTATCCACGGCTGCACGACATCTCCCATGATCGGCGCGAGCACGAACAACCCCCACATCCCGTAGACGATGCTGGGCACGGCGGCGAGCAGCTCGATGGCCGTGCCTGCCGGAACCCGGAGCCATTGCGGAGCCAATTCCGCCAAGAACAAGCCGATGCCCAGGCTTATGGGGACAGCCACAAGCAGGGCAATGGCCGTGGTCGCCGCGGTCCCATACATGGCCCCGAGCGCCCCGAAATTTTCAGTCACGGGATTCCAGACCGCGTGCGCTAAAAAGCCCCAGCCGAACTTTGCCCGGGAGAGCGCGGACTGTTGCCAGAGAACCGCCGCCATGGCGGCGATCAAGAGCAACAACCCCACCCCTGCGCCGGTGGTGAGGAAGCGAAAGATCGCGTCTCCTGCCGAGCGTCCGACACCGGGGGCCGAGGGCGCGGCATTCACGCCTTCGACGCCGGCGCGACCGTTGTGCTCATCCTGTGGCATGCTGCGCGGCCCTCAGCGCGTTTGGTGTTTGCATTTTTCTCTGTAGAGCGGCCGGTTTTGCCTTGGGCGGCGACCACGGCCTTTCCGAGATGCGGGGGATAGGCATGGCCGCCCCTCCGCAACGTCGGGATCGGGATTGCTCAGTTCGCAGGCCAGATCCGTTCGCCGTTGACGCCGCGAATCTTCTCAGCCCACATGGCTTCCGCCAATTGCGCCACCTTCTCCGGCATCGGGACGTAGTTAAGTTCCAAGGCGGCTTGGGCGCCGTGGCGGTAGCACCAGTCCCAGAACTTGAGGATTTCCCGCGCCTTGGAGGGCTTGGCCTGTTTCTTGTGCATGAGGATGAAGGAGGCGCCGGTGATCGGCCAGGATTTTTCCCCGGGCTGGTCCGTCAACACCATGTAGAATCCCGGCGCGCGCTCCCAATCCGCCCCGGCCGCCGCGGCCTGGAAGCTATCCGCCGCGGGCGCGACGAAGCTTCCGCTTCGGTTCTGGATCCGGACCGTAGCCATCCGATTCTGCAGCGCGTAGGCATACTCGACGTACCCGATGGCCCCGCGTATCCGCCGGACAAACGCCGCCACGCCTTCGTTGCCCTTGCCGCCCACGCCCACCGGCCAGCTCACAGCTTTGCCGACGCCAACCCGTTTTTTCCATTCCGGGCTTACCTTGCTGAGGTAATCAGTGAAAATCCAGGTCGTGCCGGAACCGTCCGCGCGATGCACCACCGTGATGCCGCGCCGTGGCAGGCGCGCGCCGGGATTCGCGGCCGCGATGGCCGGATCGTTCCACTTGCGAATCCTGCCGAGAAAAATGTCGGCCAAGACGCGAGGCGTCAGCCGCAGTTGATTCGCGGCGATTCCCTTCAGATTGACCACCGGGCAGACGCCGCCCATGATCATGGGGAATTGCGCCAAGCCGAACTTGTCCAGTTCTTCCGGCTTCAGCGGGGCGTCCGAAGCGCCGAAGTCTACCGTTCCCGCCTTGATCTGCTTGATCCCGCCGCCGGAGCCAATGGATTGATAGTTCAGTTTGACGCCGGTCAACCGGTTGTACGCGTGCGCCCATTTTCCATAGATGGGATAGGGGAACGTCGCGCCCGCGCCGGTGATGACGATGGCTCCCGCAAAGGCTGGAGCCCCCAGGGCGACAAAGGCCGCCGCTATCAAGGTTGTGAGGGTGCGTTTCATGGTTTTTCGTTTCTTGCTTCTGTTGTTTTGCGCGCTCGTGGCAGCTTCTGCGTTCTGAAGCATCGGTTCCGCGTTTGCGTTTTCACCCAAGGACTTCATTCCCGGTTGTCCGTCCTTTCTGGATCCGGAGAGCGCCTGGGCCTCCGCGCGCCTTCTCCATCCGGTGAATACTATCGGCCCCTTGTGTGAAGGGCGGGTGAGAGCGCTGTTAGAATCGCGTTAAAACAGCAAGCCTCCAGGCGATCAATCGACCCTATTTGGGGAGGTTTATGGTAGCATTTGTGGACAATTTTCTCGTGTTGCGGGAGCCATGCGCGGGCGCTTGCGGTTGGAGTGTCCCGAGCGTTTGTTCGGATTCTTCGGGATCGCCTCTTCTGGTTCCCAAGGATTCCGGCGATTCTACGCCGCTCGCCCAAAGCGGGTCTGGATGCCCGGCGCGGTGTTTCAACCGGGGAGATTCGAAAAAAGTTTGAACGCGGTTCCGGGATGGAGCGGTCAAGGGAAACGATGCGTTTTGGGGTTGCCGCCCGGCTTTTGACGGAGTTCGAAGCGGCCGGGGGAGGAAGAAGCTCTTGACAAGAGGCGCAAATGCCTTAGTGAGGGGGCTTGCAAGGATGGCAAACGCTGCGCGGCGAAAAGGGGTTTGGAAAGGGGCTTCAGGCGGCGCGGCGCGATTCCCTGGTCGGACGGCGCAAGCGGCCGTGGAAACGCACGCCGGAGAGGTAGCATGATCAAGGTTGAGAACCTGACAAAAGCGTTCGGTCCGAAACTCGCCGTAGACGGCGTCTCCTTTTCCGTGGAGCGAGGCGAGGTGTTGGGATTTCTGGGGCCTAACGGCGCCGGCAAGTCCACCACCATGCGGATGGTGACGGGCTTTATTCCGCCCACAGACGGCCGGGTGCGGATCGCCGGCTATGACATGGAGGCCGAGCCGATCGCCGCCAAACGCCTGGTGGGCTACCTGCCGGAAAACGCTCCTGCCTATGCGGACATGACCGTTTGGGGATTCCTCAATTTCGTGGCGGAATTGCGCGGCCTCGTCGGCGAGGCCAAAAGGAAGGCGGTCAACCGGGCGGTGGAAATGTGCTTCCTGGACTCTGTGCTCTACCAAAGCATAGAGACCCTTTCGAAGGGATATCTCCACCGCGCCTGCTTCGCCCAATCGATTCTTCATGACCCGCCCATCCTGGTTCTAGACGAGCCGACCGACGGATTGGATCCGAACCAGAAGCATGAGGTTCGGACGCTGATTCGGGAGATGGGGCGCAACAAGGCGATTGTTTTTTCCACCCATATTCTGGAGGAGGTGGACGCCGCTTGCACCCGGGCGATCATCATCGATCGGGGCCGGATCGTGGCCAACGGAACGCCGGAAGAGCTGCGGGCGCAGTCCGAGGTCGCCGGGGCGGTGTTGTTGACGGTCAAAGGCAAGCCCGCGGCCGAGATCGCTCAGAAGCTGCGTGAGCTGCCGCTTGTGCGCCGCGCCGAGGCGGTGGCCGAGAAGGACGGCGCGGCTCAGATTCGCGCCTATCCGAAGCCGGAAGCGGGAGACGGCGAGCTGGGGGCGCGCGTCTTCGAGCTGGCGGCGCGAGAGCGCTGGACGGTTCTGGAACTGCGTAGGGAAGAGGGCCGTTTGGACGAAGTCTTTCGGAAGATCACTTTGCCTGACACCAAGCCGGAAAAAGAACGCGAAATAGGCAAGAAACAATGAGCGCGCAGAGCGAAGCTTCCACACTCGATGCGGCGACCGCGCCGAAGAGCGCCGCGGCGTTCGCCGCCGCGAGCGGAGAATACCGGCCGTGGCGGAACGTTTGGGCCATCGTCAAGCGCGAGCTGGGGGGCTATTTCGCCTCGCCGGTCGCGTATGTCTTCCTTGTAATTTTCCTGGTCCTGGTCGGTTTCTTCACGTTCAACCGCAATCTGGGCGGCTTTTTCGAGCGGGGAGAGGCATCGTTGTTCGCCTTCTTCGTGTGGCATCCCTGGCTCTATCTGTTCCTGGTGCCCGCGGCGGGCATGCGGCTTTGGGCCGAGGAGCGGCGGCTGGGCACGATCGAATTGCTCCTGACCATGCCGGTGACCTCCACCCAGGCCATCCTGGGCAAGTTTCTCGCCTCGTGGTTCTTCCTCGCGTTGGCCTTGGCGCTGACGTTTCCGGTCGTAATCACCGTCAGCTACCTGGGCGATCCGGACGGCGGGCTGATCGTGTGCGGCTATCTGGGCAGCTTTCTTATGGCCGGAAGCTTTTTGGCCGTCAGCTCGATGACCTCGGCCATGACCCGCAATCAGGTGATCAGCTTTATCCTTTCCCTGGTGATCTGCCTCTTTCTCATCCTGGCCGGATGGGCGCCGGTGCAGAACATGTTGGTGGGATGGGCTCCTGCATGGTTGGTGGATCTGGTGGCCTCGTTCAGCGTGATGCCCCACTTCGCGGCCTTTCAGCGGGGGGTGATCGACTTGGGCGACCTGGTCTACTTCCTGTGCGTGATCGCCTTCGGCCTGTTCGTCACCGGCGTCATTATTCGCAGTCATCGGGCGGGTTGAGCCCCCGAGCAAACTCCAGACAAGCCAAGAGCCTTGGAACAAGCCATGAGCGCGAACCGAAAGAAATGGGAGTCGGTCCTCTTCTCCGGCGTCGGCGTGGGGGCGATGTTGCTCCTGCTGGTGGCCGTGGGAGTGATCGCGAGCAGCCTGCGGGCGCGGCTGGATCTTACCGAGGAAAAGCTCTACACCCTCTCCGAAGGCACGCGCAAGATCCTCTCGCAGATCGACACCCCTGTGGAAATTCATTTCTATTTCAGCCGGTCCAATCCGCAGATCCCCGGCGAGGTGAAAAACTTTGCACGGCGGGTGGAGGATCTGCTGGAGGAATATCGTCGGGCTTCCGGCGGCAAGATCCTTGTTAAGAAATTCGATCCGCAGCCGGATACTGACGCGGAGGATTCGGCGCGCCTGGACGGCGTGGAAGGGCGCACGTTGAGCGCGCCGGGCGTGATCAACCTCAGTGAAAAGATTTACCTTGGGCTGGCGGTGGTCTGCCTGGACCAGAAGTCGACGATTTCCTTCCTGGACCCCTCTCGGGAGAACCTCTTGGAGTACGATATCACCCGCGCGATCTCCCGCGTGATCCATCCCGCCAAGCCGGAGATCGGGGTGATGAGCGGGCTGCCGGTGTTCGGCCAGTTCAACCCGATGGCCCGCAGTTCCCAGCAGCCGTGGTGGTTCATCAAGGAGCTCCAGCGCGATTACAAGGTCCGCCGGATTGAGCCCACAGCGGAAGAGATTGACAAAGACCTGAGCGTGTTGGTGGTCATCCACCCGAGCAAGCTCTCGGAGGAGACCCTCTTTGCGTTGGACCAGTTCGTCCTGCGCGGCGGCAAGCTGGTCGCTTTTCTCGACCCGCTTTCCTACGTCCAATTGCGTTCCGCGCCGAACATGACGGCGATGATGCAGCAGCCGACCAGTTCGACGTTGGGCAAGCTGCTGGAGGCTTGGGGGCTGAAGTTCGACACGAGCAAGGTGGTCGCCGATCCCGCTTACCGCACGCCGATCCGCCGGGGCGACCAGGTGGTGGAATCGCCTACATGGCTCAGCTTGGTGGGCGGGGCGATCAGCAAATCCGACCCGGCGACGGCGGACATCGACCGGCTGTTGCTCGTGATGCCCGGCGCGTTTACTGGAACCCCGGCCGAAGGCCTTCAGGAAACCGTCTTGCTTAAGACTTCCGACATGGCCGGCTTGGTGGATCGGACTCTGGCTCAGTTCGGCGGCGACGTGAGCAAGGAACTCAAGTCCGAAGGCAAGGAGTTCGCCCTGGCTGTGCGCCTCGCCGGCCGGTTCAAGACGGCTTTTCCGGAAGGCAAGCCCGCCAAGAAGGACGCCGAGAAGGACGAGAACGAGGACGATTCGAAGGAGAAGAAGGAAGGCGACAAGGCCGAGACATTCCTTAAGGAATCGGGTCGCGAGGGCGTGGTGGTGCTGGTGGGCGACACCGATTTGCTTTTCGACGATTTCAGTCTGCGCATGCAGCGGTTCCTCGGCCAGCTTCTGGTCAGTCCCTTGAACGGCAATCTCTTCTTCGCCCAGAACCTGGTGGACCAGGCGGCCGGCGACACCGAGTTGATCAAGATCCGCAGCAAAGCGGTCAAGAGCAGGCCGTTCACGGTGATTCAGAACATCCAGAAGCGGGCGATCCAGAAGTATCAGGACACCATCCGCAAGCTTGAGCAGGACGTTCAAGAGGCGCAGCGCCGGATCAACGAACTTCAACGCCAGAAGGACGCCAGCCAGCGGTTCATCCTTTCGCCGGAGCAGGAGGCCGAAATCCGCAAGCTTCGCGTGAAAGAAGCGAACACCAACAAGGAACTGCGCCGCGTCCGCAAGGAGCTCCGCCGCGAGGTCGAGTCGCTCCAGCGTCGGCTCCAGATTTTCAACATCGCCGGAATGCCGTTGCTGATCGCCGTGGTCGGCGTGGCGTTGGCTATGATCAGACGGAAGAGGAGGGCAGCTAGATGAATCGCAAACAGCTCAACCTGATCATTGTCCTGGTCCTGGTTCTTGGCGCGTTGGCGTTATGGATCAGGCATCAGCGCGTCGCTTCCTTTCAAACCGGCGGCGGGCGTATGGGCCAGAAAGCCCTTGGCCAGTTCGACGTCAACAGCGTCGCTCGGATCCTCATTCAGAAGGGAACCAACCAGTTGCATCTGGTGAAGAAGGAAGGCCGTTGGACCGTTCAGGAACGGGGAGGATATCCGGCCGCTTTCAGCGAGATCCGCGGTTTTCTCCGTTCCCTCTACGAGCTGAAGATCGTCCAGCCCATCCAGGCAAGCGAAGCGGCCCTTGCGCGGCTGGATCTCGCGCCGCCGGAGAAAGGGACGAACGCCGCCGCCGTCCGGGTCGAGCTGGGCGACAAGGAAGGCAAAACGGTCAAGTCCATCCTCCTGGGCAAGCAGCATATGCGCAAGCCGACCTCCCCGAGCCCCTACGGCGGCGACGAAGGGTGGCCGGATGGGCGCTACATCCTGGTTCCCGGCAAACAGCCCCTCGCGGGACTTGTGTCGAAGACGTTCAGCAATATCGAACCCAAACCGGAACAATGGCTCGATAAGGAGTGGTTCAAGGCGCAGAAAATTCGCTCCATTCAGGTCGATTGGCCTAACCCGGCCGATTCGTGGAAGGCAAGCCGCAAAACCGAGACCGACTCCTTCCAGTTGGCCGACGCGAAGTCGGGCGAGGCGTTGGACACGACCAAGGCCGCCTCGTTGGGAAGCGCGTTTTCTTATCCCACGTTTACTGACGTGGCGGTTGACGCCAAGCCCGACCAGACCGGTCTCGACAAGCCGGTTGTGATCCGCATCGAGACGTTCGACGACTTCACCTACACCATCCGCGTGGGCAAGAAGACTTCCGACGACAAGTACTACATGACCGTCGATGTGGACGCGAAAATCCCCGAGAAGCGGACGCCGGGCAAGGACGAGAAGAAGGAAGACAAGGAGAAGCTCGACAAGCAGTTTGAGGAGAAGGTCCGGACGCTGAAGGAAAAGCTCAAGAAGGAGAAAGCCTTTTCCGGCTGGGTGTATCTCGTTTCCAAATGGACCGTCGATTCGGTTCTCAAGAAGCGTTCCGAGTTGCTG